>JBKJMA010000112.1:0-5287 GCA_046596505.1 Sphingomicrobium sp. | reverse complement strand
CAGCAGCCCGACGATCAGCGGGATGACGGTCATCTTGAGCGCGTCGAGCCACAGGCCGCCGATGGTCGAGGCGAACCGGACCGCCGGATCGCGCCACGCGTCGCCCTGCCCGGCCGCCACCGCGCCGATCAGCAGCCCGGCAAGCAGTGCGCCGAGCACGCGCCACGTCGGTCCGATTTTTAACGGGGGTCCGATCCTCAACGCGGTTTCCGGAAGCGATAGACGAAGCGGTCGGTCTTGCCGCGGATCGCGGGGTCGAACACCAGCAGGCTATGGTCGTCGGCCGGGTTGCGCAGGATGGCGCTCTCCCCGTCGAGCACGAACCCCGCGCGCTCGAAGTCGGCGCGGACCGTCGCTGGGTCGATGCGGTGCAATTTCTCGACGATCCCGCGCGTGTCGCCCGCTGGCCCGACATGGTCGACGACGCCGACGATCCCGCCGGGTTTCATCGCGGCGAAGATAGTCTTGAGCCACGCGTCGGGCTCCATCCGCGCGATGTCGTACTTGGCGGCTTCCCAATAGACGTCGTGATAATCGAGGTTGATCAGCATCAAGTCGAACGAGCGCGGCGCCAGCGCCGGGGTCGCGAACGGGCTGGCAACGATCGCGACATTGGGCCGGGTGGCGGCGAACAACGTAAAATCGTCCTTCGCCTTATCACGATAGAATTGCGACGGCTCCCAGACCACCACCTGGCCTTTCGGCCCGACTGCATTAGCGAAAATCTCGGCCCAATAATGATTGACCCCGAACATGTCGGCAACGCGCATGCCACGCTTCAACCCGAGGAAGGCCAGCACCTCGGCGGGTTTGCGCGAAGCGTCGAGCTTGACATTGTCGGCGCTGCGGGTGGGCGCCGCGACCGCCGCCGCGATGTGCGCCCGGATTGTGTCAGGCGTTGATCGCGCCTCTGCCCGCCCGATCGAACAGGCCAGCGCCATTCCCACTAATGTCGCCAATACGCGAGCCATATTCGCCTCCAGCTTGTCGTTGTGCGCCGCCACCCTATCTCGGGGCCGACTGGAGGAACACCCCATGACCACACTCTACCAGGCGCCCGGCGCCTGCAGCCTTGCGCCATTGATTGCGCTCCACGCCGCCGGTCTCGACCATGAACTGCAGAACGTCGACCTGCGCGCGCACAAGCTGGCCGACGGCGGCGACTATTATGCGGTCAATGCCAAGGGTGGCGTGCCGGCGCTCAAGCTCGACAGCGGGGAGGTGCTGACCGAAAATGCGGTGCTGCTCCAATATATCGCCGACCAGAAGCCGGACTCGGGCCTGATCCCCGCCAGCGGCGCCGCGCGGTATCGCCAGCTCGAGCTGCTCAACTATATCGCGACCGAGATTCACAAGGGCTTCGGGCCGCTGTTCAACCCCGCGACGCCGGCAGAAACGCGGGCCATGGCGATCGACAACCTCGGCAAGAAGTTCACCTATCTCGGCGGCAAGCTCGACGGGCACGATTTTCTGGCAGGCGACAAGATGACCGCCGCCGATGCGTACTTCTTCACGGTCCTGCGGTGGACCGACCTGTTCAAGATCGACCTGTCACCATGGCCAACGATCAACGCTTACCGTCAGCGCGTCGCCGCCGAGCCGGCGGTCAAGGCGGCGCTGACCGAAGAAGGCCTCGGTGCCTAGCTCTGCCGCCTGACCGGCACGATTCGTCTCGTTTCGGTGAAATTTCCTTGGTCGCCGCGCAGCGACGGTCCGGCTGATGCGTTTAGCAAGGGATTCCACCGAAAGGGAGCCCACCATGGCCGAGTCCAGTACCGAAATCACAACTCTCAACACGCTGACCGCGACGTTGATCGACAGCGTCACCGGCTACCGCGACGCCGCCGAACATACCGAGTCGACCCGTTTTCAGTTACTCTTCCGCAAGTTCGCCGACGAGCGCAGCCAATGCGTGGAAACGTTGCGCCAGCAGGTCACCACGCTCGGCGGCGAGCCCGAGGGCGACGGCAGCTTCATGGGCAAGACCCACCAGCGCTTTCTCGACCTGAAAGCCGCGGTTACCGGCCGCGACGACAAGGCAATCATCAACGAGGTCGAGCGTGGTGAGGATTATCTCAAGGAGAAGTTCGAGATCGCATTGAAGGACATCGCACTGTCATCGGGGACGCGCGCTGTCATCGAGCAAGCGTTCACCTCGGTCCGCCACGGCCACGACCAGATGAGCAACTTGAAACACGGCATGGACGCCTAAGTCACGGGCATTTTTGTCGCTTAAGACCGCCCTCTTTGTCCATCAGGCCACGATGAAGGCGCTCGCCGACAATGGCGGTAGAGTGCTCGCGAACATGCTCGCCTGACCCCCGGTGCAGCGAGCAAAGCCCCGCCCTTCCCCAGGGCGGGCCAGCACAAGGCGGCGGTCCATAAGCCGTCGCCTCGTCTTGTTTGCGAAACAGGCGTAAGCCGGAATTCCCCTGTCGATGGAGGCCATCATGTCGCGCTGTCTGTTCGCTGTCCCGCTCGCCGTCCTGTTCCTCGCCGCGCCAGTCGCCGCTCAGGCCCCCGCGACCGTTTCCATCACCCTGTCCAACTTCCACATCGCGCCCGCCCCAATCCACCTGGCTGCGGGGCGGCCGGTGCGGCTGGTGTTCACCAATGCTTCGGGCGGGGGTCATGACTTTACCGCGCCGGCCTTCTTTGCCAATGCGCACGGCCTCGCCGGTCCAGTCGAGCGCGGGCAGGTCGAGCTGGCGGGCCACGCGAGCGCGAGCGTCACGCTCGTCCCCGCGCGCGGCACCTACAAGGCAAAATGCACCCACTTCGCGCACAAGGTGATGGGCATGAGCGTCACCATCATCGTCGACTGATCCGGGGAAAGGCGCGGCGCCTCGGTCCCGTATTGCCGCGCAGCGCGTTACTCCCTTGAACCGCCAGAATCTCTTGGCCGTCCAATCAAGGAGTACGGCCATGAAGGCCATGCATCGCATCGCGTCGGCAGCCGCCGCCGCTGCCCTCCTCGCTGCCGCCGGCCCGGCCTCGGCGCAGGATTATTCGGCCTACGGCGCCTACGGCCAGTCGACTTATCGCACGTCGATCGATCAGTGCGCCCGCGCCGCCGAAGCCCGGATCAACCAGGGCGGGCCGGGCAGCTATGGCTATAATCAGGGCTATGGCCAACAAGGTTATGGCCAACAGCAGTATGGCGGACAATACGGCGGCCAGTACGGCCAGCAGGGCTATGACCCGCGCTATTCCAATGGAACGACTTACACCGGCGGCCGCGCCCGGCTTGTCTCGATCACTCGGGTCGAACGCCGATCGAGCGGTCTCAGGATTTCCGGCCTGATCGACAGCGGCATGGGCGGCTATGCCAACAACGGCTTCGGCAACAACGGCTATGGGCAGGATGGCGTCCACGGCGAGCGCACCGACCCCTATGCCAACCGCGACCGCGACGGCAATCAGGGCTATCCGGGCCAGTCGAACGCCTATGGCTATGCCACCGCGCAGGGCGACATCCGCTTTGACTGTCGCGTCGACTATCGCGGCTACGTCACCAGCGTCAACGTCAGCCGCTCGAACCGCTACCGCCAGAGCTACTAACTGTGATCCCGGAACTGCGGTCGAAAAGGCACAACGGACCGGGGACGGATTAAACGATCCCCGATCTCCCAGACGAGAAATGGGGGCCGGCATTGCTGCCAGCCCCCACTGCGCCGAGCGAAGGATCTGCCGGTGTTCGTGACTTGGCTCGCTTGCGCTCCCCCGTCCTTCGATCCTAGCTCACCAGCTCAGGCGTCGCTTCCAGTCATGATTCAGTCCGAAGACAGAAACTCGACCTTTCACGGCCCTTCTTGGATCGACCCTCTTTTCGCGCTTTCCTCCCCCGAAGGCTCGGCAGCTGCGACAGAAAGATCAACTCTTCCGGCGCCTCTTGCCAGCTGGTCCGATGAACATCCGAACTGCTTCGGTCCCGAAGGATTTCCACATCTCGTCCGCATCACCATCGCCTGCCGGCGGAGATCGGTGCTTTGTTCCTGGTCGCTCCGTTGCCGAAGTGGCCAAGGCCGCTGCCCCGATCACCCACTGAATATGCGCTTGTCGCCGAGTCGCTCAAAGCGGAATCTTCGCCGCCAAGCCTGTGGATAACGGGGATATCGCGGATAAGTTTGCGTGCGGCGCTGTTGCCGTTTCGTTCCTTCGCGCCTAATTCCCCTGCGTGTCCGACTCCGTCCAGATTGCGTCCGAACCGGCTTACCTGGCCGGCCTCAACGCTCCCCAGCGCGAGGCCGTGCTGACCACCGACGGGCCGGTCCTCGTCCTGGCCGGTGCCGGAACCGGCAAGACCGCCGCGCTTACCGCGCGCCTCGCCCACCTCATCGTCACGCGTCGCGCCTGGCCGAGCCAAATTCTGGCGGTGACCTTCACCAACAAGGCCGCGCGCGAAATGAAAGAACGGGTGTCGCGCATCTCGGGTGGGGCGATCGAGGGAATGCCGTGGCTCGGCACCTTCCACTCGGTCGCCGCGCGAATGCTGCGCGCCCACGCCGAGCTGGTCGGGCTGCAGTCCAACTTCACCATTCTCGACACCGACGACCAGCTGCGGCTGCTCAAGCAACTGATCGTCGCCAACAACCTTGACGAGAAGCGCTGGCCGGCACGCCAGCTCGCCGGGGTAATCGACCGGTGGAAGAACCGCGGCTGGACCCCGGCGCACATCGATGCGGCGGAGGCCGAGGCGTTCGCCAATGGCAAGGGTGGCGAGCTGTACGCCGCCTACCAGGAGCGATTGCGGACGCTGAATGCGTGCGACTTCGGTGACCTGCTGCTCCACATGCTGACGATATTCCGCACCCACCCCGACGTGCTCGAAACCTACCGCGACCGTTTCAAATACATCCTAGTGGACGAATATCAGGACACCAACGCGTCGCAATATGACTGGCTCAAGCTGCTTGCCGAACCGCGGCGCAACCTGTGCTGCGTCGGCGACGACGACCAGTCGATCTACTCGTGGCGCGGCGCCGAGGTCGCCAACATCCTCCGTTTCGAAAAGGAGTTTCCCGGGGCCGCGGTGATCCGCCTCGAGCAGAATTATCGCTCGACCCCGCACATCCTCGCCGCCGCTACCGGGCTCATCGCGCACAACAGCGGACGCCTCGGCAAGACGCTGTGGACGGCAAGCAATGGCGGCGACAAGGTCCGCGTCATTGGCGTCTGGGATGGACCCGAAGAAGCCCGCCGTATCGGCGAAGAGATAGAGGGGCACACGCGCTCGGGCGGCGGCACGCTCGACGACACCGCCATTCTCGTCCGCGCGCAATTCCAG
>JBKJMA010000087.1:0-14941 GCA_046596505.1 Sphingomicrobium sp. | reverse complement strand
CCGACGATGGCCGGCGCGACCACGCTCGAGCTATACACGAACCGCCACGACCTCGGCCCGATCGGGCTCGACTTGATCGGGCTTGGCTTCATCGTGTCGTTCATCGTCGCTGTCGTGGTGATCAAGGCTTTCCTCGCGATCATCACTAAGCGCGGCTTCGGCCCCTTCGCCTGGTACCGCATCCTCGTCGGCGGCGCCGCGCTGACCTGGCTCACGCTGGGCTGACATCATCCCGGCGAAAGCCGGGCGCCCGCGCCGGAAAAATCCCCCGTCCAACCTGAACCACCGTTCAGGAAAGGCGCGACGAATCATGCTAAACCACTTTTCTCGATTTCGGAGAGTGACATGCGTGCCCTGCTGCTGATCCCCTTGCTCGCCCTCGGCGCCCCCGCGCTGGCCCAGTCCGCGCCCTATGACGCGCCGGCGATTCCCCCTGCCGTGCTTGATCCGGCGCTGCCCGAGCAGCTCGGCCACATGGCCGGCGCGCTGACCCACGCCTTCATGAACCTGCCCGTCGGCGAGATCGAAGCAGCGATCGAGGGCCGCCCGCCCTCCCCGGCGGACCGCCGCAAGACCATCGGCAGCGAAACCCGGCGCGACAACCCCTATGCCGAACGCGACATCCAGCGCGACGTCGCGTCCAGCGCCGGCACGGTCCAGCAGGGTGCGCGGGCGATGCAGCGGGCGATGCCGGCGATCCAGCGCGCGATCGGCGAGGCGGCGGCGGAGATCGGTCGCGCCACCGCCAATCTGCCCGACCCGACCTACCCGCGGCGATAAGGCCCGATACCGCCATCGACGGGGTTTTTGCGGGATGACGCGTGTCCCCAGTGGACGCGCGAGCAACGGACGCTAAAGCTCCCTCGCCATGTGGCAGCTGTTTCAATTTCCCCTGTGTCCCTTCTCGCGCAAGGTCCGCCTCGTCCTTGGCGAAAAGGGCGTCGCGCATGAACTGGTGCGCGAAAATCCGTGGGAGCAGCGCGACGAATATATGGACCTCAACCCGGCTGGCGAGACCCCGGTGCTGGTCGAAAGCGAGCTTGGCCTGACCCTTATCGGCAGCCAGCCGATCGCGGAATATTTCGACGAGACGGTCGACAAGGCGCCGATGCTCCACGGCAACGCCGCCGCCCGCGCCGAGATCCGCCGGCTGACCGCCTGGTTCGACGAGAAATTGTTCCACGAAGTGGTCGAGCCGCTGATGAACGAACGCATGCGCAAGCGCCTCGTCAGCCGCGAATCACCCGATACCGGCGTGCTGCGCCAAGCGATGAAGGTCGCCAACAACCACCTCGACTATCTCGACTATCTCCTCGACAATCGCCGCTGGGTCGCCGGCGCCAGCCTCAGCCTCGCCGACTTCGCCGCGGCGGCGCAGCTAAGCGTGGTCGACTACCTCGGCGCGCTCGACTGGCGCGGCCACAAGCAGACCAGGGACTGGTACTCGGTCATGAAGTCCCGCCCCGCCTTCCGCCCCCTGCTCGGCGAACGGATGGAAGTGATCGTTCCCCCCGCGCATTACGACAAGGTCGATTTCTAGCTCAAGCCGCCGAGACCAAGGGAGGCTTTGCGCAGCAAAGGCGAGCTTGGACGAAGTGACGGCGCATGCCGGCCGACGACCGACCAGCGGGAGTGTCGATCGACGGCGCGGCTTTGCCGCGGCGCGCTCCCCGAAACTGTGCCTAGTTGCGCACCGCCGTCATCAGATAATTCAGCCGCAAATCCTCGCTCAGGTGCAGTCCCTTGGTCGGCGAAAAAGCAATCCCCTCGCAATCGATCACCTTCAGTCCCGCCCCACGCACCATCTCCCCTAGCGCGTCGGGCGCGATGAACTTGTCGTAATCGTGGGTGCCGCGCGGGATGCGGCCCAACCCTTCCGCCACCGTGATCGTCAGCAGTTTCGACAGGCCGGTACGGTTCGGCGTCGACATCACCAGCAGCCCGCCCGGCGCCATCCGCTCGGCCAGCGACCGCACGAACGCGGCGGGGTCGGCGACATGCTCGACCACTTCCATCGCCGTTACCAAGTCGAACTGACCCTCCAGTCCCTCGACCCCGAGCGCGCGATAGTCGATCGCAAGGGCGCGCGCCTCGGCATGCGTCGTCGCCGCCGCGATCAGCTCGGGCGCCGCATCGACCCCGGTCACCGTCGCCCCCAACCGCGCCAATGGCTCGCACAGCAACCCCGCCCCGCACCCGACATCGAGCGCGCGCTTGCCCGTCAGCGGCCGCAGCGCGCACTCGTTCAGCGCCCAATGCTGGTCGCACCGGTCTCGGACATAGGACAGCCGCACCGGGTTCAACCGGTGCAGCATCGCCGACGCGCCGTCCGGATCCCACCAGTCTGCGGCCATTGCCCCAAAGTGCGCCGCTTCGTTCGGAAGGATGCTTGTCTCGCTCATGCGCCCCTCCTAACAGGGCGCCGCGCGCAACCCAAGGATATCGACCCGCCCCATGCCCAATACCGGACAGCGCATCGTGATGAAATTCGGCGGCACCTCGATGGCCGGGATCGAGCGTATCCGTCACGTCGCCGACCGCGTGCGCCGCGAAGTCGCCACGGGCAACCAGGTCGCGGTGGTCGTCTCGGCGATGGCCGGCGAGACCGACCGCCTCGTCCAGCTGTGCAAGGAAGCCGCCCCACTTTACGACCCGCGCGAATATGACGTGGTCGTCGCATCCGGAGAGCAGGTCACCGCCGGCCTCCTCGCCATGACACTGCAGGGCCTGGGCCTCAACGCACGCAGTTACATGGGCTGGCAGCTCCCCATCCGCGCCTCGGGTCACGCCTCCGCGCTCATCGAAGGGATCGACGTCGCCGTCCTCGAACGGGTGTTCGACGATAGCGGGATCGCCGTCATCCCCGGGTTTCAGGGCGTCACCAGCGAAGGCGCGCTCGCCACGCTTGGCCGCGGCGGCTCGGACACCTCCGCCGTCGCGCTCGCCATCGCCGCCAAGGCCGACCGCTGCGACATCTACACCGACGTCGACGGGGTCTACACCACCGACCCGAGGATCGTCCCGCGGGCGCGGAAACTCGACGTTGTCACCTACGAGGAAATGCTCGAACTCGCTTCGGTCGGCGCGAAGGTGCTGCAGACCCGCTCTGTCGGCCTGGCGATGCGCTATGGCATGCCGCTGCAGGTCCTCTCCTCATTCGAAGATCTGCCCGGCACGATGATTGTCGGGGAGGACGGGTCGAATCAAACCACAGGAACTGTCATGGAACGCAACATAATCACCGGCATCGCCCACGACCGCAACGAGGCGTTCATTACCCTGACTGGCCTGCCCGATCGCCCCGGCACCGTCGCCGCGGTCTTTCGCCCGCTCGCCGACGCCGGGATTAACGTCGACATGATCGTCCAGTCGGCGAAAAGCGCGGGCGGCATGAGCGACCTCACCTTCACCGTTCCCAAAGCGAGCCTTGCGCACAGCGTCGACGCGCTAGCCAAGGTGCGCGAGGCCGGCGGGTTCCAGGAACTCCTGACCAACACCGACATCGTCAAGGTCAGCGTTGTCGGGGTCGGCATGCGCTCCAACGCCGGGATCGCCGCGCAGATGTTCGACACGCTCGCCGAGCGCCAGATCAACATCGTCGCCATCTCGACCAGCGAGATCAAGGTCTCGGTCCTGATCAGCGAGGATTATACCGAACTTGCCGTCCGCGTCCTCCACACCGCGTTCGGATTGGACGCCCCCGCCTCCCTGCTCGACGCGGGAGCCGCATCTTGAGCGGCGAAGGAATGATCGCCGAACCGCGCGTCATGCACGGCACCGGCGCGGGCACCACGCGCCTTGCCGAGCTGATGCACCGCGGCACCGAGTTTCTCGGCTGCGAGGTCGCGATCATGTGCGGCGCGATGAGCTGGGTTTCCGAGCGCAGCCTCGTTTCGGCGATCAGTAACGCCGGCGGTTTCGGGGTGATCGCGTGCGGGGCGATGACCCCCGACCTGCTCGACCGCGAGATCGCCGCCACCAAGGCGCTCACCGCCCGGTCGTTCGGGGTCAACCTCATCACGATGCACCCGATGCTGAGCGATCTTATCGACGTCTGCGCCAACCATCGCGTGACCCATGTCGTCCTCGCCGGCGGCCTGCCTCCGGGTGGCGCGATCGACCGCATCAAGGCGAACGGTGCCAAGCTGATCGCCTTCGCCCCCGCTCTATCCCTCGCCAAGAAACTGCGCCGCTCGGGCGCCGATGCGCTGGTGATCGAAGGCATGGAGGCCGGTGGCCACATCGGCCCGGTTTCGACCTCGGTCCTCGCGCAGGAAATCCTGCCCGAAATCGCGTCCGAAATGCCGGTGTTCGTCGCCGGCGGGATCGGCCGCGGCGAGGCGATCGCCGCCTATCTCGAAATGGGCGCGGTCGGGGTCCAGCTTGGGACGCGCTTTGTCTGCGCGACCGAGAGCATCGCTCACCCCAATTTCAAGAAGGCGTTCCTGCGCGCCTCGGCCCGCGACGCTATCCCCAGCGTCCAGCTCGACCCCCGCCTCCCGGTCATCCCGGTCCGCGCGCTCAAGAACCGCGAGACCGAGAGTTTCGCCGCCAAACAGCGCGAGATCGCCAATGCGCTCGACGCCGGCGAACTCGAAATGGCCGAGGCCCAGCTCCAGATCGAACATTATTGGGCCGGCTCGCTGCGCCGCGCGGTGATCGACGGCGACGTCGAAACCGGCTCGGTCATGGCCGGGCAGTCGGTCGGCATGGTCAAGCGCGAAGAGCCCGTTGCCGCCATCATCGCCGAACTCGTCGAAGAGGCGACGGCGGCACTGGAGAGCCGGGGCTAAATCCCGACCAACCGCTCCTCGACTCCCCGCAGCAACGCCATCGTCTCGCGGCGGAAGTCGGCGATCGCGCCGCCGGTCGCACTGGCGGTCGCGCTAGTAGTCGGCCCGGACCAGCGCGCGGTCTCGTCCTCCAGTACCTCGGCGAGCGCCCTGATGTGTTCGAGGAACTGGCGAGCGGACGCCGCGCCGTCGGCATCGCTGGTGTCCGCCAGCATCGGTAACAGGCTGTCACCCCCCGCCGCGCTGAAATGGCGGCGGAGCAGCGCAGTCAGCCGCGCCAGTTCCCGCCGAACCGCTTCCTCGACCTGCGGGTCGCCGGGCCAGCCGCGAACCTCGCCCCCATCCGCCCGGCTCCCCGGTGGTGGGACAGCCGCGACGCCCGTTCCATTTCCCGGTGAACTGGCACAGTCAGCGGGGAGTGGTTCAGATCGCATCACGGCTGCCCCTCGGTTTTGGCGATCGGTCGCCGCCGCCGCCTATGCGCGCTTCCAGATCGTTACGCGCGCGCTACCAAGTCCAAAGCGGAGCGGCATCGTCGCCGTCGCAGAGCCGCGCTTGGTCATTTCGCCCGCCATCTGCTAGCCAGCCTCCATGCCCACCACGGCCGCCACCACCGCGCGCGAAATCCTCACCGGATTGCATCAAGTCATGGCGCGGCGCGGTTCGGCGCAGGCCAAGCTCGACCATGTCGTCGACCTCATCGCCGCGGCGATGAAGAGCGAAGTCTGCTCGATCTACCTCCTGCGCGACAATCTCCTCGAACTGTCGGCGACCCACGGGCTGCGCAAGGAAGCGGTCCACGTCACCCGCCTTGCGCTCGGCGAAGGGCTCGTCGGGTCGATCGCCCGCGAGAACCGCATCCTCAATCTCGCCGAGGCCGCCGACCACCCCGAGTTCGTCTATCGGCCCGAAACCGGCGAGGAGCGCTTCCACAGCTTTGCCGGCGTGCCGATCATCCACCGCGAACAGTCGGTCGGCGTGCTGTCGGTCCAGCATGCCGAACCGCGCGGCTATGAGGACCTCGAGATCGAGGCGCTGCAGACCGTCGCGATGGTCCTGTCGGAGCTGATCGCCAGCGCCCGACTGGTCGACGCGACCCGCCGCAATACCCAGCGCGACAGCGGCGCGGTGCGCGTCGTGGGACTGAAGCTCGTCGCCGGCATGGCGCGCGGTGTCGCCGTGTTTCACGAGCCGCGCGTGATCGTCCACCAGACCGTCGCCGAGGATACCGAGGCCGAGCGCGCGCGGGTCTACGCCGCCTTCCGCCGGATGCGCGAGCAGATCGAGAACATGACCCGCGAGGCCGAGTTCGGCACCAGCGCCGACCTCCGGGAGGTTCTCGCGACCTACAAGATGTTCGCCTACGACGAAGGCTGGGGCCGCCGCATCAACGAGGCGATCGATAGTGGCCTGACCGCCGAGGCGGCAATCGAGCGCGTCCAACAACGCACCCGGGCCCGCATGCGCGACATCGACGACCCGCTGCTGAAAGAGCGGATGCACGATCTCGATGACCTCGCCAACCGGCTGCTGCGGATCGTGTCGGGACGGATGGGCACCGCCGCGCAGACCGGTCTCGCCAAGGACACGGTGCTGATCGCGCGCAACCTCGGCCCCGCCGAACTGCTCGAATACGACCGCCGGCGGCTGAAGGCGGTGGTCCTCGAAGAAGGCTCGTTGACAGCCCACGTTACCATTGTCGCGCGGGCGATGGGCGTGCCGATGGTCGGCCGCATCGGCGACATTCGCCACATCGCCAACGAGGGCGAGCCGGTGCTGGTCGACGGCGACATGGGCGCGGTCGTCGTCCGCCCGACCCGCACCCTGTCGGCGGCGTTCGAGACGCGGATGGCGATGAGCCTGCGCCGCCGCGCCGAATTCGCCGCGATTCGTTCTCTGCCGCCCGAGACGAAGGACGGGACGCGGATCACGCTGATGGTCAACGCCGGTCTGGCCGATGACGCCGCCGCGCTCGAGGCGACCGGCGCCGACGGCATCGGCCTGTTCCGTACCGAGTTCCAGTTCCTCATCGCCGCCACGCTCCCCGGCCGCGAGAGCCAGTATCGCCTTTACAAGAGCGTGCTCGACAGCGCCGGCGACAAGCCGGTCGTGTTCCGTACGCTCGATATCGGCGGCGACAAGGCCCTCCCCTATCTTCAGGACCATCGCGACGAGAGTGAGAATCCGGCGATGGGCTGGCGCGCATTGCGCCTCAGCCTCGAACGTTCGACGCTGATGAAAGCCCAGGCCCGCGCGCTGATCGAGGCGGCTGGAGGCCGGGTGCTGCGCGTGATGTTCCCGATGGTCTCTGAACCGTGGGAATATGAGGAAGCCCGCGCGCTGGTCGAAAAGCAGCTCGCTTGGGCAACGGCGGCGAAAAAACCGGTGCCGACGCGGATTGAATATGGCGCGATGCTCGAAGTGCCGAGCCTCGCCGAGATGCTCGACCTGCTCCTGCCGCGCATCGACTTCCTGTCGATCGGGACCAACGACCTGACCCAGTTCCTGTTCGCCGCCGACCGCGCCGACCCGCGGCTGGCCGACCGCTACGACTGGCTCAGCCCGGCGATCCTGCGCTTCCTCCGCCGCGTCGCGCGCGAGGCCAAGGCGGCAAACGTACCCGTGCGGCTGTGCGGCGAGATGGGCGGACGGCCGCTGGAAGCGATGGCGCTGATCGGCATCGGCATCGAGAATTTCTCGATCACCCCGGCGGCGGTCGGACCGGTGAAAGCAATGGTGCGCTCGATCGATGCGGCCGCGGTTCGCGCCAAACTCGAATCCCTCCTCGCCAAACCGCCCCGCGACATGCGCCGGACTTTGACCGAATGGGCCAAGAAACAGGGCGTTGCGCTCGACTGACGTCATCTTGCCGACAGCCTTCGGTTGACAGCGGCAACCCGCCCCCTGACAAGGCGGAACGCGTAGGGGAGTAGCATGGACGACATCGAGGAAACCGCGGCTGTCGAAACGGTCGGCGAGCGGCTGAGAAACGCGCGAGAGGCGCAGGGCATGACGCTCGAGGCGGTCGCCGCGCAGACGCGCATCCCGACCCGCCATCTCGCCAGCCTCGAGACGGGCGACTGGGCTTCGCTCCCCGCCCCGACCTATTCGGTCGGGTTCGCCAAGAATTACGCGGCAATCGTTGGCCTCGACCGCGCCGAGATCGCCGACCAGTTGCGCAGCGAAATGGGCGGCACCCGCGTGCCCTATACCCAGGCCGAGGTGTTCCAGCCGGCCGATCCGAAACGCTCGATGCCGAAATGGCTGATCATCAGCGCGATCGTCGCGGTGCTCGTCGTGTTCGCCGTGCTCAGTTTATTGCGCAATCGCGAGCTCGATCCGGCAGCGGCCGCGCCCGAGGCAGGAGCTCCGGCAACCTCCACGGCTGCCGTCACCGCGCCTGCTGTCACGCTCACCCCCGCGGCAAGCGGCACCGTTACCCTCACCGCGCTCCAGCCGGTATGGTTCGAAGTGCGCGAAAAGAACGGCGCGGTGATCCACATGGGCCAACTGACCCCGCCCGAAACCTACGACGTCCCCGTCACCGCCACCGCGCCGGTGATGAAGACTGGCCGCCCCGAGGCTATGCGGATCACCGTCGGCGGCAAGGATATCCCTGCGATCGGACCCGCCGGGCATAGCGCGTCGAACGTCAGCCTGCTCCCCGCCGACCTGGTGCGCGGACCGGAGGCAAGCCCCGCGCCGGCGCCGGGAACCCCCGCCGCCCAATGAAATTCATCGCCGTGACAGGTCGCGCGCTCCACTGTTCCACCCGCCAACCTTCTCGATCCGGATCCTATTCGATGCGATTGCGCTACCTCCTTTTTGCCTCCCTCGCCCTCACCCCGCTCGCCACCGCAGAGGCGCGTGAGCCGGTCACCCCCGAGCAGCGCATCGAGCGGCTCGAGCGCCAGCTCCGCCAAGTCCAGCGACAGGTCTTCCCCAAGGGCCAGCCAGCCGATACCGCCGGGTTCGTCGACACCCCCGCCGCGACCCAGGAGGCGGTCACCACGCTCACCTCCCGGCTTGACGCGATCGATCGCCAGATGGCCGACCTCGTTCGCACCGGCGAGGAGAATACGCATCGCCTTAGCGTGATGGAAACCGACCTCGCCCGGCTCCGCGCCGACAATGACTCGCGCTTCAAGGCGATCGAAGTCGGCGCCGGGGGAGCCTCCATGCCCCCTTCAACGGGTCCCGACACAGCTCTCCCTCCCGCGCCGCAACCGCGCGTCGAGGCTCCTCGTCTCGCTCCCGCGCCGGCCACCGTAATCGCGCCCGCCGCGACCGACTTCGCCTCCGCCGGAGAGGCTGCCTATGTCGCCGGTTTCGACCTGTGGACCGCCAAGAAATACGATGCCGCGATCATCCAGCTGCGCGCGATGTCGTCGAGCTTCCCGGGCCACCGCCGGGTGAGCTGGGCGAACAATCTCGTCGGCCGCGCGCTGCTCGACAAGGGCCAGCCGCGCGCCGCCGCCGAAGCCCTCCTCGCCAACTATCGCGGCGATCCCAAGGGCGAGCGCGCACCCGACAGCCTGTTCTACCTCGGCCAGTCGCTGATCAAGCTCGGCCAGGCGAGCCAGGCCTGCAAGGCTTACGGCGAGCTTAGCGACGTTTACGGCGATACCATCCGCCCGGCGCTCAAAGCGATGATCGCCCCCGCCCGCGCCCAGGCGCAGTGCAAGTAGGGACATCCCGCTTCGCCGCCGACCTCGCCGCGCTGATCGGTCCCGCTGACCGCATCGGCATTGCCGTCTCGGGCGGTCCCGACAGCCTCGCGCTGCTCCTTCTCGCCGCGCAGGTCCGCCCCGGCCGGATCGAAGCCGCCACCGTCGATCACCGCCTCCGCCCCGAATCCCGCGCCGAAGCCGAGGTCGTCGCGCAAATCTGCGCCACCCTCGCCGTCCCCCACACCATCCTCACCGCCCGCTGGACCGACCCGCCGACCGCCAACCTCCAGGCCAGTGCCCGAGAAGAACGCTACGCCCTGCTGGCTGAGTGGGCGGTCGAGCACCATCTCGCCGCTGTCGCTACCGCGCACCACGCCGACGACCAGACCGAAACCCTGCTCATGCGACTCGCGCGCGGATCGGGCATCGCCGGCCTCGGCGGCGCCCGTCCGCGCCGCCCGCTGGCCGATGGCGTCGCGCTGGTCCGACCCCTCCTCGGGTGGCGCAAGGTCGAGCTCGTCGCCGAGGTCGCCGCCGCCGGGCTGACCCCACTCGACGACCCCTCGAACCGCGACCCGCGCCACGACCGCGCCCGCATGCGCGCCTGGCTCGCCGAGACCGGCTGGGCCGACCCTGAACGCCTCGCCGCCAGCGCCAGCCACCTGCGCGACGCCGACGAGGCGCTCGACTGGGCGACCACGGCCCTCGCCGACGCCCGCCTCGTCCGCGATGGCGACGCAATTACGCTCGACCCGGCGGGCCTCCCGCGTGAATTTCAGCGCCGCCTCCTCCTGAAAGCCTTCGCGCAATTGGACGCGCTCCCCCCGCGCGGTCCCGACCTCGCCAACGCGATGACGGCGCTGGGAAATGGCGAGACCTGCACGCTCGCCGGGATCAAGCTTGAAGGCGGCCCCAAATGGCGGCTGACCAGGGCCCCGCCCCGCGCCCGTCGCTGCTGAACCCCGCCTCGGCGCAGCGCGGTCGGGCAATTCAGCATCTGTTTACCAATCTTTGGCCATCGACAGACGGGCGCGTCGAGTCCATGTGTCCCAACTCGGCGCCGCGTTTTCGGGAATTTCCATGCGAACCAAAGCGATCATCGGTTTCCTCCTCGCCAGCCTGGCCCAGCCGGCAATGGCCGCGGCGTCGCCCGAGTTGATCGGCCTCGAACGCCAGCTGAACAGCCTCGTCGGCTCGCGTGCCGGCGAATATGGCATCGCCGCGCTCGACCTGCGCGACGGCACTAGCGTTAGCATCAACGGCGAAACCCCGTTCCCGATGGCCAGTACGGTTAAGGTAGCCATCGCCGCCACCTATCTTTCCCAGGTCGATCATGGCCGGCGCAAGCTCGACGACATGATCGCCGGCCGCTCCGCCGCCAAGTTGATGGAGTTGATGATCACCCGCAGCGACAATGTCGCGACCGACCAGCTGCTCGCCAATCTCGGCGGCCCGGCGACCGTCCAGCAGTGGATTAGCTTCCACGGCTTCAGCGGGATCCGCGTTGACCGCACCATCGCGCAATTGCTGCGCGATCCCCGCGACCTTAATGACCGGCAGGACGTCGCCACCCCGACCGCAATGGTCACGATGCTCAAGAAGCTCGACAGCGCCGACGTCCTGACCGCCGACAGCCGCGCCGTGCTGTTCGAGCTGATGGCCCGCTGCCAGACCGGCACTCGCCGCATTCGCGCGCTGCTCCCCGCCGGCACGCGGGTCGAGGACAAGACCGGCACGCTCAACGGCGTCACCAACGACGTCGGTTTCATCACCATGCCCGACGGCCACCGCGTCGCCGTCGCCGTCTTCGCCCGCGGCGGCACCGAGCGCCAGTCCGGCATCGCCGAGGCCGCCCGCGCGATCTACGACCGCTTCGCGGCGAGCGTCCGCACCTCCTTCACCGCCCTGATTCCTGCACGATAAGGGGCGCGTGGCCGCCCATCCCAACCGCGCCATCCTCGTCGCTGCCGCGCTGCTCGGCGGCTCGGCGGTTATGCTCGGCGCGTTCGGCGCCCACGCGCTGCGTTCGACCCTTGGACCGCAGCAGCTTGGCTGGTGGCAGACCGCGACCCAGTACCAGCTCGCCCACGCGATCGCGCTGCTCGTGATTGCGGTTCTCCCCCTGCGCCGCGCGCCCCTCGCCGGCTGGTGCATGGCGCTCGGCACGATCATTTTCTCGGCCACCCTCGCCCTGATGGCGATCGGTCTCCCGCGCTGGCTCGGCGCGATCACTCCGATCGGCGGCGTACTGCTGATCGCGGGCTGGCTGGTGCTAGGCTGGAGCGCGCTCGAGCGGAGCGGAAGCGAAGGACGCTAGCACGCTGTCCTTTGCGCACAGTTGATCGTGGGATGCGGAGCAATGACCCTTTGCAAATACGGCCTGGCCTCTATGCTTCGCCGATGCCAGCCAAAGTGCGTTTATCACCAAATTTGAACGCTATTGCGATCGGAACGATGGGCCGAACCCTCATGTCGGCTGGCGAAGGAGCGAAAGCCCTGGCTCTGGTCGAGCAGTTCCTCCGAGATCATCCGAATGATCCTGAGTTGCGTTGCCTTGCCCAGGACGTCCTGTCGCACTCGATACCATCCTGGCACCGACCGATGCTGGCCGACGCCGAGCGAAACGAGGCTTTCTCTCGTGCGATCTCCCGCGCGGTGTCTGGGGGCAAAACGTTGCTCGACATCGGGGCTGGATCGGGCGTCTTGTCGCTGATTGCCGCTCGAGCCGGAGCAGCCACGGTATACGGATGCGAAGCGAATGGCGTTCTGGCAGCTACCGCGCGACAAATTGTCGCTTCGAATGGCTTTAGCGAGAATGTTCATATCCTGAGCAAGGCCTCGACCGAACTCGACCCGGACAGCGACCTGGGCGGAGGGGTGGACGTTATCGTTGGCGAGGTTTTTTCAAACGACCTCCTGAGTGAGCACGCGCTGAGGACTTTCCATGATGCCGCTTCCAGGCTTGCGCGAAACGGAGCGCAGATCATCCCGGCCAAGGCTACGATCAAGGTCGCACTGGCCTATTACGAAGATGGTGCGCAGGTCGCACTTGCCGACGTTCAAGGCTTTGATCTCTCGCTCTTCGGCAAGCATCTGAAACCGAGTTTGACCGTCCCGGTTGGATCGGAAACGCTTCACCTTAGGAGCGAACCGGCCGACCTCTTCAGCTTCGACTTGCAGGCGGGCAGGGCTTTCGCGAATGAGCGGACAGAGCTTAGCCTAACTTGTCGCGGGGGCATGGCTAACGGTGTTGTTCGGTGGATCCAGCTGACCATGGATGACGTTGAGACCTACGAAAACATGCCGAGCCACGGTCGAAAGTCCCATTGGGGCGCTTTGTTCATGCCGCTTTTCGCAGGTGAAGTGGCTGACCGGACGACGGTTTCGGTCCACGCTGTCCACGACCGAGAACATGTGCGCTTGTGGGACGCGTAAGCGGTTGAACGTGCATGCGCCTTCTACCGCTGTAATGCCGTTCGCAGGGCATGAGAAAGTTTTGCCTTGCGCGCCGAGGGCGGACCGTCCGCTCTCCACCAAACAGCGAACGCCGCGTGGCGCAAGAAAATGCTGTCCTACAGCCGCTTCGCTTATGTATTCCCGGCCGGATGGATACCCCCGACTTCCTCGCCTTCACCCCCGTCCCAACCAAGCGCCGCCGCGCTGACGGTTGGACCCCCGACGCGCAGCGCCGCTTCGTTGCTGAACTCGGTCGCGGCGCCAGCGTGTCCGAGGCGGCGCGCGCAGTGCACCTGTCGCGCCAGACCGCCCACGCGCTTCGCTCGCGGGCGGGCGGCGAGGGATTTGCGGCGGCTTGGGACGAGGCGCAGGCCTTCGCCCGGACGCTCCCACGCCTGATGAATGCGCCGGGCACCAGCTTCGACGGCGTCGATACCCTGCTGGTCCCGCGGACCTACCGCGGCCGCCTGATCGGCTTCGCGCTGCGCCCCGACTATCAGCGCGCCAATCGCCAGCTGTTTCGCCTCGACCGGCTGTGCGGGAAGAGGCGGGCGGGGAGCGGCGATGCACGCTAACCTGACTGAACTGACACCATCGGGTTGCCACTGCGTCCATGTTGTCAGCTTAAGCAGCCAGTATCGCAGCCTGTATCATTGTCATTAAGAATGACGCGCTTATCTTAGGGCTCAGGGCCGAATGTGCCCCCGCGAGGATGAGATCGATGAACGAGAAAAAGCCACCCAATGCGTGGACCAAGTCGCTGCTCATCTGGGTAGCGGTGCTGTTCGGGCTCGTGCTGTTCGTCCAGATGATCGACGGCGGCGGACGGGCTACCGGCGGGCAGGCGATCGCCTACTCCGATTTCATCCGCCAGGTCGACGAAGGCAATGTCCGATCGGTGACGATGGCGACCGCCTCGACCGGGTCGGGTGCGTCGATTGCTGGCAAGCTGGCGAATGGCGAGGCCTTCCGCACTACTGCCCCGTCCGACGCCAACGTCTCCGACCGGCTGATCGGCAAAGGCGTCGCGGTTCAGGTCAAGGCCGAGGAGCAGTCCTCGCTGCTGATGCTCATCATCTACCAGTCGCTGCCGTTCCTGCTGATCCTCGGCGTCAGCTTCTTCGTCTTCCGCCAGATGCAGAAGAACGCCGGTTCGGGCGCGATGGGCTTCGGCAAGTCGCGCGCACGGATGCTGACGCAGAAGGAAGGCCGCGTGACCTTCTCCGATGTCGCTGGCATCGACGAAGCTCGCGAGGAGCTTGAGGAAATTGTCGAATACCTCAAGGACCCGGGCAAGTTTGCACGATTGGGCGGCAAGATTCCCAAGGGCGCGCTGCTGATCGGCGCGCCCGGCACCGGCAAGACCCTCCTCGCCCGCGCCATCGCCGGCGAGGCTGGCGTGCCGTTCTTCACCATCTCGGGTTCGGACTTCGTCGAGATGTTCGTCGGCGTCGGTGCGTCTCGCGTCCGCGACATGTTCGAACAGGCCAAGAAATCGGCGCCATGCATCGTCTTCATCGACGAGATCGACGCCGTCGGCCGCCATCGCGGCGCCGGCCTCGGCAACGGCAATGACGAGCGCGAGCAGACCTTGAACCAGTTGCTGGTCGAGATGGACGGGTTCGAGGCCAATGAAGGCATCATCATCATCGCCGCGACCAACCGTCCCGACGTGCTCGACCCCGCGCTCCTTCGCCCCGGCCGCTTCGACCGCCAGGTCATCGTTCCTCGCCCCGACATCGACGGGCGCGAGCAGATCCTCGCGGTCCACATGAAGAAGGTCCCGCTCGCCCCCGACGTCGACAAGCGGGTCATTGCGCGCGGCACCCCGGGCTTTTCGGGCGCCGACCTCGCCAACCTGGTCAACGAGGCGGCGTTGCTCGCCGCCCGCCGTGGCAAGCGCCTTGTCGCGATGAGCGAATTCGAGGAGGCCAAGGACAAGGTCATGATGGGCACCGAGCGCCGCTCGATGGTCATGACCGACGACGAGAAGAAGATGACCGCCTATCACGAGGCCGGCCA
>JBKJMA010000046.1:0-4416 GCA_046596505.1 Sphingomicrobium sp. | reverse complement strand
TCCGGACTCATCGCCCTGTTCGACGACATCGCGGTCATCGCCCGCTCTGCCGCTGCCAGCCTCGACGACATCGCCGCCGCGACCGCCACCGCCGGCACGAAGGCCGCTGGCGTGGTGATCGACGACGCCGCGGTCACGCCGCGCTACGTCGCCGGGCTCTCCCCCGACCGCGAACTGCCGATCATCGCCAAGATCGCGGTCGGCAGCCTGCGCAACAAATTGCTCATCCTGCTCCCCATCTCACTGCTGCTGTCGGCCTTCCTGCCGTTCGCGATTACCCCGCTGCTGATGCTCGGCGGCGCCTACCTCGCCTACGAAGCGACCGAAAAGCTGGTCGAACTCGCGCTCCACGATCACCATGACGAAGCCGAACTCGCCGAGTGCGACACCCCCGAGGAGCTCGAAGCGCGCCAGGTCGCCGGCGCCATCCGCACCGACCTCATCCTGTCGGCCGAGATCATGGCGATCTCGCTCGCCAGCCTCGCCGGCCGCTCGATCGTCCATCAGGGCGTCGTCCTCGCGCTCGTCGGGATCGCCATTACCTTCGGCGTCTACGGCGCGGTCGCGATCGTCGTGAAGCTCGACGACATCGGCCTCCACCTCGCCCGCCGCGGCACCCCCTTCGCCCGTCGATTCGGGCTCGCGCTGGTCCACCTCGTGCCGTGGCTGCTGACCGGCCTGTCGAGCATCGGCACCGCGGCGATGCTGTGGGTCGGCGGCGGGATCCTCGTCCACGGCATGGACGAGCTCGGCTTTGACGCCATCCCCCACGCCATCCACGACCTCGCCGCCAAGCTCGCCGGCGACCACATCGCCTCGGGTCCACTCGAATGGCTGGTCAACGCCCTCGCCGCCGCGCTTGTCGCGCTGGTCATCGGCGGCTTGATCTTCCTCGCGCTCCACCTTGCGTCATCCTGGCGCAAGCCGGAATCCCGGTCGGCGACGACCCCTTCCGCCCCATGAACCCGCTGCTCGTGTTCGTCGGCGGCGGCCTCGGCGCGCTGCTGCGCTATGCCGCCGGTCGCGCCGCGATCCTCGCCGGCTGGGCACCCCCGCTCGCCACGCTCGGCGTCAACATCGTGGGCTGTTTCGCGATGGGGCTGCTCGCCGGCTGGTTCGCCGTGCATGGCAGCAGTGAGGGCGGCGGGTCCGCGAGCGTCAAGATCTTCCTCGCCACCGGGCTGCTCGGCGGCTTCACCACCTTCTCCGCTTTCGGGCTCGACGCGCTGACCCTCTATCAGCGCGGCGCGATCGGACAGGCCCTCGCCTACATCGCCGCCTCGCTCGTGATCAGCTTGCTCGCCGTCGCAGCAGGCTTCGCACTGATGCGCTGACAAAAACGTGTTGTTAGGCTTCGCACTGATGCGCTGACAAGAACGTCTCAGCCGGCTTTGCTCTCGCCCGCTAGCCGATCGATCACCACCGCCAGCTCGCGATCGCGCGCCGTCACCCCGCCCGCATCGTGCGTCGTCAGCCGGAAATCGACCCGGTTCCATACGCTGGTGAACTCGGGGTGATGGTCGACCTTCTCGGCGTGCAGCGCGACCCGCGCCAAAAACCCGAACGCTTCCGAAAAGTCCTTGAACCGGAAACTCTTGAACAGCGCGTCCCCACGCTCCTCCCAGCCGCTCATTTCGCACCGCACAGCTTGGCAATCTGCGCGCTCTCCATGATCGGCAGCAAATACGCCAGCGTCCCCGCGTCGGCCAGCTCGCGCCCCGGCTTGAGCGCTTCGGGGCTCGGCTTGGTTGCCGCCACCGCCGCCGCAATCAACACATCTGTCATCGGATGAACCTCCTGCTCGCCGCCCCCGCCGCCCCCTCTAGCCGCGCGCCGCAAACTTGCCTACCGCTCGCCCCATGACGCGTTCTTTCAATCGCAGGCCGCTCATCGTCGGGATCGGCGGCACCGCCACCCCCGGCTCCTCGACCGAGCAGGCGCTCGCCCTCGCGCTCGTCGCCGCGACCAGCGCCGGCGCCGACACCCGCATGTTCGGCGGCGAGTTCCTTTCGCGCCTGCCCCATTTCCTCAGCCCCGGGACCGAAGGCTCGCCCGACGGCGCCGAGCTGGTCGACGCGGTCCGCCTGGCCGACGGCCTCATCATCGCCAGCCCCGGCTACCACGGCTCGATCTCGGGGCTCGTCAAGAACGCCATCGACTATCTCGAAAAGACCGCGCGCGACCCGCGCGTCTACCTCGACGGCGTCCCCGTCGGGCTGATCACCACCGCTTATGGCTGGCAGGCGACCGGCAGCACGCTCGCCACCTTGCGCTCGATCGTCCATTCCTTGCGCGGCTGGCCGACCCCGCTCGGCGCCGGGATCAAGACCGCCGCCGGAATGTTCGAGGGGGGCACCTGTTCAGACCCCGCCGCCGCCGCGCAGCTCGAGCTTGTCGGCCGCCAGGTCGTCCAGTTCGCCACCATGCACATCTCCGACCCCAGCACGACCGAGACCGGCGGGTTGAGCGCTTAAGGCACAACAAACACACCCCACCTAACCGTCCTCCCGCCCCGCCGCGCGGCGCCGCGCTTCACCCCTCGCCAGCCGCTCGGGCATCGCGTCCCACCCCTGGTCGTCGTCCTGCCCCGGAAGCGGCGGCATCGGCCCCTCGCCCTGCCACACCCAGCCCGGCTCGAGCACCAGCTTCCCGACCTCGATCCCGCCCAGCCTGCGGCGTTCCTTCATGATCAGCTTGCGTGTGCGCCACAATTTCTCGAGCAACCGGTCGGGCAGGTCCTCTTTCTCGCTCTCGCTCATCGCCGCCGCGCGCTCGGCGAACACATCGACGCCCGCCCCCTTCGCCCCCGCCACCTTCGCCCGTCCCAGCGGCATCTTCGCCACCGCCATCCGCTCGGCGTTCGACATCGGCGGCAGCGCCACCTCGCCCTCCGCCAGCAACTCGTCGACGTCATAGGCGCGCGCCGCCTGCGCGATCAGCCCGGCCTGGATCCGCACCTGGCCGACCTCCATCGCCAGGTCCCACGCCGCGGCAAAGCGCGCGTCCTTCAACCGCCGCTTCGACACCGCCGCTTTCGAGAACCCCGCCACCGACGCCGCCACCGCCAGGTTGGCGCAGTTCGCCATCGCGACCAGGAACTGCCCCTCCGCCTTGGCCGACCAGCGCCGCGTTCCGACCCGCGCCAGCTTAACCCCCGACGCCGTCATCCTGGGCCTGAGCCCCATCGCCACCGCCGCCGCGATCACGTCCTGCCCCTCTCCCCGCGCGGGATCATCAGGTCGATCGTCCCCCCGACGATCTGACGACCGCTGGGAGTGGTCTTCACCTGATGATGGCAACTCGCCGGGGGTGAGCGGGGTGAGGGGTGCGAGGGCTGTGAGGGCTGTACTGTCGCAACCCACCCCCCGCGCCCGCGCCTCCCGCGCGCTCAGCACCACCGCCCATTGTTCGCGAAAGCCCGCATCGCGCGTCTTGCGCCGATAGACCCCCGTCACGTCGATCCCGGCGATCTCGGCCGACGCCCCGACATTCCCCGTCACCGCCAGCGCGCTCAGGAACGGAGCGATCCACAAAGGTTCAGGGACGGGCCGAAACTCCCCCTTCTTCCGCCCCCGCGGCACTCACCGAGCTCCCGCCCCGATCCGACCGGCCCCGATCCTTCCAGCATCGACATGCGCCAGCCACTCGTGAGCCGCCGTCACATGCGCCTCCTCGCTGAACGGAGGAGAGGACGGCCCCGGCGGTAACCGCTGTTTATCCATCGCCGCCCGCTGCGCCGCAGTCGGAGTCGGCTTCCCCCGCACCGGTCGCGAATAACAAGCCGGCTTGTGACTGAAACAATCGAACATCCCCATCTCCCCCTCGAGTCGTGGAGATTACATAACCATATAGGTTAGCAAAAAGCAAGCATTATCCGCGCAAACCCCCTCCCTGGAAGGGAGGGGTCGGGGGTGGGTAGCGACGCGTCAGCCGAGCCCTCCCCCGCCCTCGCAACCCCCGCAAGGACGCGGCAACCCAGCCTACATCTCGCGCGCCGTTAGATAGGTCGATCCGACCAGCAGCCGTCTTAGGCGGCGTTCTTCAGCCGCTCGACCTGCTGCGCGAATTCGAAGCACAGCTGCCCAGCTTCCTCATCGGGCAACCACCCGGCCATCTGCGGGAACAGTATCTGCCACTTCTCCAACTCGCGCTTCGTCCATGGCGACACCTCGGCGGCCTTGGCCTCCGCCAGCAACCGGGTCAGCCGCTTGCGCGCCTCGGCCTGGAAATCCATGACCTTGCGCGGGGGCGGGGCGTGATCGGCGAACAGGTCGTCCTGCGCCGGCGCTGTTCCGAAAAGGTCAGGATCGCTCATCGTCGCTCTCGTTCGCGGCGGGCGTCAGGCCGAGCTCGTCGCGCGAGAGACTATGAGTCAGTGCCTGTTCAAGCACAAGGTCGGCTTCGTCAAAACGGTGG
>JBKJMA010000201.1:0-7592 GCA_046596505.1 Sphingomicrobium sp. | reverse complement strand
CTTGGCAACCTTGCCATCGCGGATGAGGAAGGTAGCCCGCTCCATCCCCATATATTTGCGGCCGTACATCGATTTTTCGACCCATGTGCCGAACGCCTCGCTCAACGCGCCGTCAGCGTCGCTGGCGAGCGGGACCTTGAGGTCGTATTTGGCGATGAACTTGTCATGCTTCTTCATCTCGTCGCGCGATACGCCGACGACCCGCGCGCCAGCCGTGGCGAAATCGGCAGCAAGTTCGGTGAAGTCCTGCGCTTCGCGGGTGCAGCCCGAGGTGTCGTCCTTCGGGTAGAAATAGAGCACGGTCGATCCCGGCGCTTCGAGATCGATGGTCGAGCCGTCGCTCAAGCGCAGCGTCGCCGCCGGAACCGCATCACCTTCGTCAATCATGACCGCTTCACCTCTTGCCAGAATGAAGCGATCCTTTGCCGTGCCGCGGCCTGCGCTTCAAGCAGTGCGTCCCAATCAGGCTGGCCGCACGCTTCGGCGACCAGCGCGCGGCTGGCGAGGGCGGGCTCGCCGCCGTGCGCGACAAGGCGCAGGATGACGAGCATCCGCAGCAGCAGGCGCATGTCGACGTCGAGCGCGACGTCGATCAGGCCCGCATCGGCAAGCTGTTCGATCGCGATTTCGAGGCTGGGGTCGAGCCCGACGCCGTGCGTGAGCTGGAGCGTGTGAATCGCGAACTCGAGGTCGACCAGCCCGCCTTTGCCGAGCTTGATGTCGAGCGGGCCAGCGGCGGGCTTGTGGCGCGCCATGTCGAGCCGCATCGTCGCCGCGTCGGTGCGAGTCTTCGCCGCGTCGCGTGGCGTGCAGAGGAGCGCATTGACCATGCTGACCACCCGCTCGCGCGCCGCAGCACTGCCATAGACCGGCCGCGCCCGGCACAAGGCCATATGTTCCCACGTCCAAGCTGCCTCGCGCTGGTAGGTGTCGAACGCATCGAAGCGAACCGCGAGCATACCCTTGGCGCCTTGCGGGCGGAGACGCGTGTCGACCTCGTAAAGCGGGCCGGCGGCAGTGGGGACGCTCAGCGAGGAGACGATGCGGCTGGCGAGGCGATTGTAATAGTCGGTTGCGGTGAGTGGCTTGGCGCCCGCGGACGAGGCCCCGGCGGGGGCATCGAACAGGAAGATGAGATCGAGATCGGAGGCATGGGTCAGCGCGCGCCCGCCGAGCCGGCCAAGGCCAAGGATGACCAATTCACCACCCTTGATCCGGCCGTGGATTGCGGCGAACTCGTTGTGGGTGGCGCTGGCGAGAACCTCGATTGCCCCCTCGGCAAGGTCGCTGTAGCCGCGCGAGATGACGAGCGGATCGCGGTGCGCGGTGACGAGCTGGACACCGTAGGCAAAGCGGCGCTCGTTGACGATCCGCCGCGTGATCTCGAGCGCATGGTCGAGCGGTTCGCCGGCGATGGCCGCAGCGAGATCGGCGGCAACGCGGGCGGCGTCGGCCGGCGCGGCGAAGCTCGAATCGTCGACCAGCCCGTCGAGCAAATCGGGCCTCCGCGCGAGCTGGTCGGCGAGGATCGGCGCGTGGCTGAGGATCTGCGCGAGCAGCCGGGCAAGCGCCGGGCGCGCTTCGAGCAGGCGGAACAGATTGACCCCGCTCGGCACCCGCTCGATGACGTCGGCAAGGCGGTTGAGCGCGTGCGACGGGTCGCCCGCGGCGGCGATCGCGGTCATCAGCGTCGGCAGCATCGCCTCGAACGCAGTTTGCGCGGCGATCGAGCGCAGCGACCGTGCGCGGCCCGAGCGCCAGTCGGCGATGCGGCGGGCGGCGGTATCGGGGTCGGCGAACCCGATGTTCTGCAGTTCGTCGCGAAGTTGTTGGGGGTCGGACGAGAGTCGCTCACTTGCTTCGCTGACCAAGGCATCGAACTGCGTACCGACCGCAGCGACATGGGGCGCGAGGCTGGCGATCAGCGCAGCACCGTCGGTCAGGCCGGACAGCCGGGCAACGCCATCGAGCGCCTGCGGGTCGGCGGGCAGGCGGTGGGTCTGCTGGTCGTTGACCATTTGCAGCCGGTGTTCGGCGGTGCGTAACGCGCGGTAGGCCGCGGCAAGGCCAGCGGCGATTTCGGGGGGTAGCCAGCCGGCGAGGCTCAGCGCGGCGAGCGCATCGATCGTGGCGGGCGCGCGCAAGCCCGAGTCGCGACCGCCGTGGATCAGCTGCTGGACCTGGGCGAAAAATTCGACCTCGCGGATCCCGCCATTGCCGCGCTTCAGGTCGAACCCGGGGCCGATCGAGCGGCCTTTCTCGTAATGATCGCGGATGCGGACCGACAACTGCCGGATTTCGTCGATCGCTCCATAATCGAGCGCGCGGCGCCACACGAACGGGCGAATTTCATCGAGGAAATGCGTGCCGAGCGCGATGTCCCCCGCAGCGGCGCGGGCGCGGATGAAGGCGGCGCGTTCCCACGGCAGGGCCGAGCTTTCGTAATGGGTGATGGCGGCGTCGACGGGCAGGACGATTGGGGTGATTTCGGACGATGGGCGAAGTCGCAGGTCGACCCGCGCGACATAACCGTCAGCGGTGCGCGCCTGGAGCAATTCGACCATCCGTCGGGCAATCCGCGCGGCGCTTTCGCCGGGATCGTCACGCGGGCGGCGCGCAAGGGTGTGCGGGTCGAACAGCAGGATCAGGTCGACATCGGACGAGTAGTTGAGTTCGCGGCTGCCGAGCTTGCCCAGCGCGAGCACCGCAAGGCCGCGCGGCTCGGCGCCCGGTACGCGCTCGGCGATCGCCTGGACGAGTGCCGCGTCGATCGCGGCGTCGGCAAAGTCGGACAGCGCGCCGGTGACCCGTTCGAGCGGCAGTTCACCCGCGAGGTCGCCCAGCGCGACGGCGAGCGCCAGCGCCCTTCGGCGTCGGCGAAGGACAGCTCCGACTTCGCCCTCCCTGCTGGCCAGCGCGAATCCGATTGCGGCGTTACTGCCATCATTGACGAAGGTCGCGACAAGCTCGGGAAGGAGCCGCGCGGCGTCACGCAGGAAGGGCGCAAATTCGACCGCGCGAGCAACCGCGGCGGTACGTTCGGGCGGGCCAACCGTGTCATTCATGCCACGCAGCCCACTTCAAATAGGAATATAAGGGAAACATACCGGCTCACCGCCCGTTTATGACGCGATGACTAGTTCCCGTCACCTGTTGAGGGGCTCGGATGCCGATCAGATGTATCGTCGAATGATCAAGGTCGAATTTCCGCCAGCCCAAGCCGGCATCGCCGCTGCCCTGCGCCGCGCCTTCCAGGCGTTGCCGCTGGATCAGGACCGGTGTGCGCGCGACCTCGACGACTTACTCGCCCGGCTCAATTAGACCATGATCAGAGCCTGATTCAGGCGATCTCGCCGGGTATCGCGTCACGTTCGCGGCTGAGTTCGTCGACCTGGCTCATGATCGTTTGAAGCGCGGTGCGGTTGGGGTCGGTGATGTGCTGGCGGCGCGACGGCAGCTTACCCCCAGTCAAGAGCGCCTCGAGCGCGACCCGACCGCGCGCGACGCGGCTTTTGATCGTGCCGACCGCACAGCCGCAGATTTCGGCTGCTTCCTCATAGGCGAACCCGCCCGCGCCGACCAAGATAAGCGCCTCGCGCTGCGGCTGGGGCAAGTGAAGCAACGCGCGCTGCATGTCGCCAAGCTCGATATGCTTGTCCTGGCTGGCCGGCGCGGCAAGAATCTTCGCTGCGGTGATATCGTCCCATTCGCCCTTGAATCGCGCACGGCGCATCTGGCTCAGGAACAGGTTGCGCAGGATGATGAAGGTCCAGGCGCGCATGTTGGTGCCGGCCTGGAACCGCTTCCGCGCCGCCCAGGCTTTCAGGAGTGTTTCCTGAACGAGGTCGTCGGCGAGATCGCGGCTGCCCGAGAGTGAACGGCCGAAAGCGCGCAAGTGTGGGATGACCGCGCCGAGCTGATCCTTGAACTCGTTATCGGGCAGCGGCACCGGCTCGGGGCGCGGCGGCTCGACATAATCGTCATCATCTTCGTCGCTGGTCACAATCCCCACCCTATTAGCTGCTCGCGACCATGGGTCCGCGAGCCTTTGTCATTCACCCAGCACTCCGTGGATCCTAGAAGCTCAACGGGCGATGAACAAGATGAGCGCAAACAGCGCTACGACAAGAATCAGCCCATAGGTCAGCACATTGCGGGCAACGCCCGGTGTACTGCCGGCCCGCGCCTCGGTCGTGGTGAGATGTTCCTGTTCTTCGGCCATGCTGTGCTTTTTCCCACGAAGTCGGTCGGTTCGCAGGGGCAACGAAGCTTGGACGTCCATGTTCCGCGTTGTTGTCGGTGGCCTTGGAGCCCGATCGGTCGAAGCGGAAGCCCTCCGCGCGTCCGCCGATAGGGTGAGTCAGCCTTGGATCATCCGTCAGTCCATGCTTCGCGCCTTGGATCGATTCTATCCAAAGCGATCATGGCCTAATCCGCCGGAATGGTCGCCGCGTCGAAGAACAGCGCCTGGCTGATCGCCGCCTTGACCGTCGACCGCTGGAACGGCTTGGTGATCAGGAACGTCGGCTCGGGCCTGGTGCCGGTCAACAGCCGCTCGGGGAAGGCGGTGATGAAGATCACCGGCACCGAGAATTCGGCGAGGATGTCCTTGACTGCGTCGATGCCGCTGGAATCGTCGGCCAGCTGGATGTCGGCGAGGACGAGGCCCGGCGGGTGCTGGCGCGCCTGCGCGATCGCCTCGTCGCGGGTGACGGCGACGCCAGTGACGTTGTGGCCAAGGTCGCGGACGATCGTTTCGATATCCATCGCGATGATCGGTTCATCCTCGATGATCAGCACGTTGGCGAGCGTCTGGCGCTCGATCTCGGTCAGCGCCTCGGTGACGAGGCTGTCGACGTCGTCGGGCCCGCAGCCGATCAGGAAAGCGGTGTCCTCGGTCGAAAAGCCCTCGAGGCTGGTGAGGAGGAGCGCCTGGCGCGACAACGGCGTGATCCGCGACAAGCGCGCGCGAGCGATACCCTCGGAATTATTGTAGCCGTCGCCGGGCTCGTCGCCCTCTTCGATATTGGCGCTCGACCAGATCGCGTGGAACGTGCGGTAAAGGCCGAGGCGCGGATCAACGTCGCGCGGGAAATCTTCGGGGCTGGCGACGATTGCCTCAAGCGTGGCGCGAACGAACGCGTCGCCGTGCGCTTGGCTGCCGGTCAGGGCGCGCGCATAGCGGCGCAGGAACGGAAGGTGCGGAGCAAGGTCCTGACCAAGCGACATAGGCGGTGGAACTCCTGTTTCGGGACGCGTCGGCCCTATTGGGCGTGGGCTGGCGTCGATGCAAGTGCGCGAAATCGCGGCCCCGGTCGGCAGGCGCGCGAACAGCGCCCGCTTGGCGCATGTCGAATAGTGGAACAAAGCAGCGCGGCTTTGGTTTCCCGTCACGGGATTCAATACCGCCTTGCGCCAATTGACGCTAGGCGGGTGCGATCCTAGTTGCGACGCACTGTCGATGATTAGGCGATTTCGCGGTGACGCGTAAAAAATATGGAGCGCGCGCGAGAGCGTCGCCCGCCCGAGGGGGACGAGAGGTTGAGTGGCAGCAACGAAGCCGATCCGCAAAGTGGCGCCGATCCGCAAATCCGGCGCGCTGGCGACGGGGGTGCTGGTGAAGATAAAGGCCAGGGCGGCGAAAAGGGGACCAAGGTGGCACCGAACAAGAAACCGCCACGCCAACCAACGGACGTCGGTCGCGCGCTGCGGTCGGTCTACGACGACACGCTGCGCGAGGATATTCCGGCCGATCTCAAAGATCTGCTTGGCCGGCTCGGTTAGTAACGCGGTTATCCTTCTTTCCGTGAGTTACTTGTGATGGCCGCATCCTTCGCCCGGCTGCCGACCGCTGCCAAGCTGTTCCTGCTAATTTCGCTGGCCTTGCTGCCGATCGGGCTGGCGATGATCTGGACGGCGCGGACCGGAGTCGAACGCGCCAACGCCGCCCTCGACCAGCGCGCCGAGGAACAGGATCGGGCCGCCTCGCGGGCGATCGAAAGCCTGATTGCGCGCAACGCGCTTGCCCTTCGAATCGCGGCGAGTAGTGCGCTCGCCACTCCGGACGCCAATGATTGCGAGGAAGCACGGCGGTCGCTGGCGATCGCGCCGGCGGTATCTCGCACCTTTTCAATCGAAGGACCCGACGGCAGCGAGCATTGCATCACGCCGGAGTTTCGCGCTCCCGACGGCGCGCGTTTCGCACCACCGGGTGGAATCGCGCTGTGGATCGACCCAGTCGGCAAGGCGCTGTTTGTCCGGGTCGGCGTGGTTGGCGGGATGGCGACCGACCGCATTTCCTTTGCCGAGATCGCCAGCGCGGCGCGTGACGTCGCGACCGATATCGTCGGTCTGCAGGTGGATGACGGGATCAACAGCAGCGCGATCATCGGCGAGCCGAGCAGCGAGCGAATCCGCCGGGCCCATGCGACCATGCACGACATCGCGAACGGCCAGCTTTCGGTGCGCGTTACCGTGCCGACGCAACGCTTGTCGGCCGGCGAATGGCTGCTCCTGCTGCTGCCGATGATCATGTGGGTCGTCGCGGCGCTGATCAGCTGGCTGCTGGTAACGCGGCTGCTGATCCGCCCGCTGCGCCGGCTCGAACGGGCGGTGGCGACCTATGACCCGAGCGCGGGCGGTTTTACCCTGCCGCGCGGAATCGGACCCGCAATCGAGATCGAAAGCCTCGGCCGAGCGTTCGCCCGCTCGGTCGAACGAATCGAAAGCTCGGAGCGCGAGATGGGCGAGGCGCTCGACGGGCAGCGACGGCTGGTCCGCGAGGTCCATCACCGCGTCAAGAACAACCTGCAAGTCGTTGCCTCGCTGCTCAGCATCCATGGCCGCAACGTCGCCTCGCCCGAGGGTCGCTCGGCCTATGCCGCGATCGCGCGGCGGGTCGATGCGCTCGCCGTAGTCCACCGCAATCATTTCGCCGAGGGTGAGGACAATCGCGGGATCGCGCTTCGCCCGCTGCTGACTGAATTGTCCGCCGGGCTGCGCGGATCAGCACCGGAGAGCGCGCGGCAGACTTCGATCATGCTCGATGTCGATGGTGCCGCGACGACGCAGGATGTGGCGGTCGCCGCTGCTTTCCTCGTTACCGAGGTAGTTGAATTTTCGATGCTGCGGCTAGCCGCCGCGCCGATCGAGATCACGCTGAGGCGGACAAGCGAGCTTACCGCGCGGCTATCGGTTGAAAGCTCGGCGCTGACCGAAGCGGACGCTGGCGACAAGGACAAGGTGCAGTTCGAGCGGGTCATCACCGGGCTTGCTCGCCAGCTGCGTTCGACGCTCGATTTGCGGCTCGGCCGGATGAGCGTCGACCTCCCGGTTTTCCCCGGCTGAACTTTTTTCGGCCTACTAAGATTTTTTTCAGAAGGCTCGGAACCGCTACCGAATTAAGGACGTTTAAGACCTCGGATAGCGAACTTTGCCCCCCCGCTCTCGCTATCCGATCAAATGGGCCCGGAACTTCCAACCCTCCCCCCCCGGTGGCGGTTTCGGGCCCAAAAATCTTCAGGAGCCTGATCGCGAGATCGGGCTCTTTTTTTGCGGGTGCTTGGCGAGGTAGCTTGGTTAGTCGCCGGGGG
>JBKJMA010000138.1:0-4213 GCA_046596505.1 Sphingomicrobium sp. | reverse complement strand
CGCGAGGATCGGGAACACGCACGGCATCAGGTTGAGCAGCATCCCGCCGACCAGCGCGCCGAGCAGCGCGAGCAACACGGCGCGCATGCCGACCTCGCCCACCTTATCGCCGCCGCTCGGCACCGCGCCTGGCACCGCTTCGAATGACAGGCCGCGCCCGTCGCCCAGCGCGAGCACGCCGGTCAGGCGCGGCGGCGCGCCACGCTTGCGCTTGAGGTCGGCGATCAGCCAGTCGCCCTGTCGACGGAACTGCTGCGGCGCAGCGAGATCGACCGGACCGTTCTCGCCCGGGAAGACATAAGGCTCGCCGACCGTCACCGATGCCGGAAGGGGCAGCGCGAGATGAAGCGTCCCCGCGTCCAACGCGAACCGCCCGGTGGTGGCGAGCGGTCGCGGCAGCGCACGGCGCCACTCGTCGAATCGGTCACGCAAGATCGGCGTGCCATCTCCGACCGGCAGGTCGAGCGCGATCGTCCCGTGCTCGGGAACGCACACCTCCTCGGTACAGGCGAGCCACTGCGCCCTGGCGCGAATCGGGAGGATCCCGCTCGCCCCCGCCGGCACCGTCAGCCGGATCAGCAGCGCATAGTCTTTCTCGTAGACGTAATTGACGATCCCCGAGAGAAGCAGCCTGGTCGGCACCGGATAGCGCAACGCCGCCGCCGTCACGCCGGGCGGAAGCTGCCAGTCGACACGCATCGCGAGACCGGCCTCGCCCGGGTTCTGCCAATAGCCGTGCCAGCCGGGCGTCGTGTGCATGACGATGGCGAGATCGAGCGGCTGGCCGGGCCGGGCGCTGCCCTCGGCGACCAGTTCCGGCTGGATCGCGTTGCCGCCGCCCGCCAGCCCACCGGCCGCAGCTGGAGCGTGGAGCATCAACACAGACAGGGAGATGAGGAGGCGAAACAGCATTATTGACCGCGCTACCCGCCTTCCCGAGCGGCGTCGAGCGACCTCAATTCGTCGCACCGCATTAAATGACGATTGCGTGACGTGACACACCCCTATAATGCCGCGCGCTGGCCTGACCGATTTTTACGGCAGGCCGAGCCTCTGTCGGGGAACCTCCGGCACCGATCAAGGAATGGAACGATCATGAAGAAACTTGCCCTGACCGCTCTGGTCCTCGCGCTCGGCCTCGCCGCGTGCGAGAAGAAGACCGCCACCACGGTCGATAACAACACCGTCACCACCGAGAACACGGTTGCCATCGACACCAATGCGGCGATGAATGCCGGCGCCAGCGCCGACAACGCGCTCGACGCGGCCGGCAACGCCACTGCCAATGCAGCGGCGGACACCGCCAAAGCGACGGCGAACGGCATGAACGCGACGGCCAACGCCGTGGCGAACACCGCCAAGTAATTTCGCTCCTCCGGGAGTGAGATCGAGGAGGGCCGCCGGGGCAACCTGGCGGCCCTTTTTCGTTGTGCTCGAGGCGAGTCGAGGGCCGCGAATGTTCCCAATGTTCGTGGTGACGTCGGGTGTACGGCGATCGCAGTTTGCGTCCAGTTTGGTTTATTATCAGGAAGTATAAAGAGCCGATCTGGGAATAGCACGAAGAATGTGCTGTAGGACAGGGTTTTCGGTGGTGTTCGCTTTTGGTGGAAAGCTGCCGGTCCGCTTCGACTTCCATCTATTTTCGAAGCGGACGCGGCCGCAAGCCTGGATCAGCCCTGAGCCATCCTGTGCAAATCGGCCGCCGTCAGGCGAGTTCCGCCGATTGCCCAGTTTCCTTCCTCGATTTCGTGGACCCGCACCCAGGTCACACCGCGCATAGCCTCGCCCTCGACCGAGATCATCGCGTCAGTGACTTTTTCGATAAGCTGGCCCTTTTGCTCAGGCGTAAAGACATTTTTGATAACCTGAATATCGACGAGAGGCATGATCAATTCCTTGGCTGAATTGGCACCCTTTAGCGTGCCGTCCCGCTTTCATCCGCTCCTCGACCGCTGCCGACTAGTTCACCGTTTGAAGCGTCGCCAGTATATTTTCTGTAGTTGACGAGGCTTCGCAAGGGGAGAAGCCTGTCGACATGACAGAAAGAAGCTATGGCCAGTTCTGCCCCGTTGCGATGGCCTCGGAGATACTTGCGTCGCGATGGACCTTAGTCCTGCTCGGAGAAATGCTTTCCGGGTCGACCCGCTTCAACGAAATACTGCGAGGCGTCCCGCGAATGTCTCCCGCCCTTCTTTCGAAACGCCTTAAAGAACTTCAAAGAAATGGGGTCGTCCGGCGGGCCGACGCGGGTCACGGCAAGGAATATCGACTAACGGACGCCGGCCATGACCTCGAGCCGGTAATCCGGGCCCTTGGCGAATGGTCGATGCGTTGGGTCGACCATCAATGCACCCTTGGAAACCTCGATGCCCAACTTTTGATGTGGAACATGCGGCGAAAGATAAATCCGGATCCGCTCCCGCCGCGCCGTATTGTGGTCGAGTTCATCTACCCCGAACTTACCAAGGACAAACGGCACTATTGGCTGATCGTGTCCCCATCCACCGGCGCAGAACTATGTTCCATCGACCCCGGCTTTGATGTCGATCTGTACGTGACGGCGGACCTCAAGGCCATGACGTCGGCATGGATGGGGATGTCGAAAATGGTCGATGAAATCGCGGCGGGGCGCATTACGCTGACCGGCGATCCCGACCTCGTCCGAACGCTTGGAGGATGGATGAAGCTGAGCAGCTTCGCCCCCAGCTAGACTATTCGTATTCGGGCGATGCCCCGGCCGCGAGGCACGTCCTCCGGCCCGCCGACGAGCGACTGCTTTTCAGGATTGCCGGAATTGATCGCGAATGGCAGATTTTGGGTTGTCAGCAATTATTCGCTTGCGGCCATCCCGAACAAGAAAAGGGCCGGCGGGAGTGATCCCGGCCGGCCCTTTCTTTTCCTTTGACGGCGCACTGGCAAAGCCAGTGCTTTGACGTCGAACGGGTTCTTCCAGCCTGAGGGCTGAAAGCCCCGCCGGCCGGTCGGCGCCGAGTCCGGCGATAGCTAACGGTCCGTGGACCGCTTCGCTATCGTCGGCCGGCTGGACTAGAAATCCATTCCGCCCATGCCGCCCATTCCGCCGCCGCCCATCGGCATCGCCGGCTTGTCATCGGCAAGTTCGCTCACGGCCGCTTCGGTCGTGATCAGCAGGCCGGCGACCGAGGCCGCGTCCTGCAGCGCGATGCGGACGACCTTGGTCGGGTCGACCACGCCGGCTTCGACGAGGTTTTCGTAGACGTCGGTCGCGGCGTTGAAGCCCCGGGTCTCGTCATTCTCGCGTAGCAGGTTGCCGGCGACGACGGCGCCGTCGAAGCCCGCATTCTGTGCGATCTGGCGAAGCGGGGTCTGCAGCGCCTTGCGAATGATGTCGATCCCGCGGGTCTGGTCGTCGTTGACGCCCTTCATGCCCTCGAGCGCCTTGGTGGCGTAGAGGAGCGCGGTACCGCCGCCCGGGACGATGCCTTCCTCGACCGCGGCGCGGGTCGCGTGGAGAGCGTCGTCGACGCGATCCTTGCGCTCCTTGACCTCGACCTCGGTCGAACCGCCGACCTTGATCACGGCAACACCGCCGGCGAGCTTCGCCAGACGTTCTTGCAGCTTCTCACGGTCATAATCCGAGGTCGTGTTCTCGATCTGCGAACGGATCGCTTCGGTGCGGCCCTTGATCGTCTCGTGGGTGCCGGCGCCGTCGACGATGATCGTGTTGTCCTTGTCGATCGTGACGCGCTTGGCGGTGCCGAGCATCGCGGTGGTGACGTTCTCGAGCTTGATGCCGAGGTCTTCCGAGATCATCTCGCCGCCCGTCAGGATGGCGATATCCTCGAGCATCGCCTTGCGACGATCGCCGAAGCCCGGTGCCTTGACCGCGGCGACCTTGAGCCCGCCACGCAGCTTGTTGACGACGAGCGTGGCCAGGGCCTCACCCTCGATGTCCTCGGCGATGATCAGCAGCGGACGGCCCGACTGGACAACGCTCTCGAGGATCGGGAGCATCGCCTGCAGGTTCGACAGCTTCTTCTCATGGATGAGGATGAACGGGTCGGTCAGCTCGACCGACATCTTCTCGGCATTGGTGATGAAGTAGGGCGAGAGATAGCCACGGTCGAACTGCATGCCTTCGACGACGTCGAGTTCGAACTCGAGCCCCTTGGCTTCCTCGACGGTGATCACGCCTTCCTTGCCGACTTTTTCCATCGCTTCGGCAATCTTCTCG
>JBKJMA010000272.1:0-9597 GCA_046596505.1 Sphingomicrobium sp. | reverse complement strand
ATGCTTAGCAAACCGTTCCCTGATAAATTCAACGGGCGCAGCAACGGCGCGGTTTCGCAGGAACGCCGTCGCGAGGTTCTCCGTGGATGCCCGGAAGCGCAATGCTCGCCAACCAGCTCTCCAGCGCAGCCGCGTCGCCTTCATTCACTCCATTGACTCGGTGCCCTTGCCCGGCGGCCGCGAGGTGCATCAAATGGTCGGGCATCATGTGCGGCTCGCGCCCGAAATACCACGTTGCAGACTGGTCGAAGATAAGCACGGGCGCAGTAGTGTCCTTCCGGAACTCATTTTGACCTGGGTGATAGTCTGTGCGTAGTCTCTTCAACTCGCCATCCGGCTTGAGACGATACACCGCATCGGAACGACCACGATGTTGACGCTCGTATTCCCCGACTGCAACGCTGCAGGCGACAAGGCCAGCCCAGACGACAAGGCCGCGGGGAGCAGGACTAGGGCGGAAACCAATTATCCACTCGCCCATCTTTGCGCTGGCGCGGATTTTCGGTTTGCAAGTGGCTAGAGAAACAAGCCCGCCGTCAATGCACGGGGCCATCCCACTGTCATGCTGCAAAATATAGCGCAGAATCCGGGTCATGATCGGATCTCTTCTATGATCCCACTCAACCATTTGCGCGGGGCTGAGTCATTCCCAACGTCGGTCACGAACTCTTGTCCACGCGCGACAATCTCGAGTCGCTCATCTCCCAGCCACCGCTCAGGCCTACCGTGAAAGGAGAGGCCCGCCATTCTGAGCCAGGCCGGCACGATCCATTGCCGAAGTGGGCCGCCCGGCTGAGTTAAGCGCAATGAGTCATGGGCCTTATCCGCAACGCAACCAACGCCTCGATAAATCGTGTTGTTCTCGTTCCACTCGCCAAGGGTATGCGGATGTGGTCGATCCAGTTGGCCGAGATCACAAGCTGACGGTGAAAGCACCTCGTCCACTCGGAGATAGCCAAATATACGATGGTGGCGCTCGCCCAAATGCTCGTCGGCGAACAACCCGAAAAACAAGAACACGTCGCCGAGTCCGACACCGTTGTTGCGGAGGTGCGATTGTGCCGATCCGCACTGTCCGAACAGGCATTCGTCACCTATGAACATAGGGTCTTCATGACAAAGGTGGTCACGCGCAATCCTACCCCGAGTGACGCGCTCGACAACTTCGCCTAGCCCGAGAGCGTCATAGGTCGTCGAGGAGCGGCGGTTGGTCGGAATCGGAAGGCTAGTTGGACGCAAGTCGATTATCGGCGAAGCGGTGCCGCCGGACCCGGTATCGAACCCCTTACGGCTCAGGATAATTCGCACCACGCCTCCCTATCGTCGACTTGGCTTGGCGGAAGAGGTGGGATTCGAACCCACGGACAGGTTTCCCCGTCGCTGGTTTTCAAGACCAGTTCCTTAAACCACTCGGACACTCTTCCCGACCGTCACGCGAACCGGTGCCTTAAACCACTCGGCCACCGATCCGCGCTTGGCGAGCGACGCGGCTAGCGCGGAGGGGGCAGTGTGTGCAAGCGGCGCGGTGAACCGCGATGGGCATGACGCGTTGGGACCGGTAGCAGGGTCACGAGAAGGGCGGGGTAGGTTTGCGTCGAGCCGGACAAGATTATCGGAAGCGGATGATGCTGGCGGCGGTCGCGCTGGTGGCGACCCCGTCACTCGCCCAGCGCGATCCGCTCGCTCCCTTGCCCGAGGCGGCGCCCCGAGTCCTGCCCCAGGTCCTGGCACGATCGTTGCCGACCGCTCCGGCGCCGGTCAGGCCGCCGATGCTGGTGCCCGTCCCGGTCGTCGTCCATCAGGGCACGCCGCCGCTCGTCCTTCGGACCGGCCAAATGGGGTTCGCCTCCTACAAGTTGCAACTGACCGATCGCGCGCGCCGCGACGGGATCAGCGAGGCCTCGATAAGTTCGACCATCCCGTGGCTTTCGCTCAACAGTCGTGTGATCCAGCTCGACCGGGGCCAGCCAGGCAACATCGGCAATCCCAACAGCACGCCGCCGTTCGCTCCCTATCGCCGCGATCACGTGAGCGCGTCGCTCATCTCGCGCGGCCGCTCGGTCTATGCGGCCAATTACCCCCGACTCGCCGGGATCCAGGCGCGCACCGGGGTCGACGCGGCCATCCCGATCGCCATCTTCGGCCATGAAACCAGCTATGGCATCGTCACCGGCGGGTTCGACCTGCTCGATGCGCTTGCCACGCTCGCGTATGAAGGCCGCCGCCGCGAGCTGTTCGAGAGCGAATTCGTCGCCGCGCTGCGTTTGCTCGACCGGGGCACGCCACGCACACGATTGAGAGGCAGCTGGGCGGGCGCGACCGGCTATCCGCAATTCATGCCATCGGCCGTCCTCCGCCTCGCGACCGACGGCGACGGCGACGGTCGCGCCGATATCTGGTCGAGCCAGGCCGACGCCTTCGCCTCGATCGGCAATTTCCTGAAGGATGCCGGGTGGAAAGCGGGCGTCCACTGGGGCGTCACGGTGCGGACCCCGCCGGGCCTCGATCGTCTGTCGCTGCGCAACCCGGTCGTCGCAACGCGTTGCCCGCGGGTCTTCGCCCGTCATAGCAAGTGGCTGACGATGCGTGAATGGCTCGCGCTCGGCGTCGTCCCGCGCGGCCGCTCGCTGCCCGACGACGAGCCGGCCTCGTTGCTCGAACCCGATGGCCCCGGCGCCACCGCCTATCTCCTGACGGCCAATTACCGCAGCATCTTGAGTTACAACTGCTCCAACTTCTACGCGCTGTCGGTCGGGTTGCTCGCGGACGCGATTGCCGCGGGTTAAGGCTCGCCAGCCCCGCACCGCCGGGATAGAGAGGAGGCAACCTCTAGTCCTCCGGGAGTCGCCCCATTGATCCGTGCTGTCCTGCTTTCCTCCGCCGCCGCGCTGACCCTGTCGACCGCCGCGCCCGCCGCCGCTCCGCCCTATGACACCCCCGCGCCGGTCGCCTACCTGATCGACCTGTCGTCGGGCGCCGAGCTGCTGGTCAAGGACGCCGACCGGCGCATGCCGCCCGCGTCGATGGCCAAGATGATGCAGACCGAGCTCGCCTTCGAACTGATCGACCAGGGCCAGCTGCCACTCGCCAAGATGTGTACCGTCCAGCCAACGACGTGGCAGAAATGGCATGGTCCGGCAGCGGGTTCGACAATGTTCCTGTCACCGGGTGAGCAAGTGAGCGTCGAAAATCTTCTCCACGGGGTCGTCACCCTGTCGGGCAACGACGCCGCGATCGTGCTGGCCGAATGCGTCGCCGGCACGTCCGAGGCGTTCGTCGCGCAGGAGAATGCGCTGGCCAAGAAGCTCGGCCTGACCAACAGCTATTTCGGGACCCCCAACGGCTGGCCCGACAATGGCGTCACCACGGTTACCGCGCGTGATCTCGCCAAGCTCGCCCGCGCCAGCGTCGAGCGCCACCCCGCGCTCTACCGGAAATTCTACGCCCAGACCTCGTTCACCTGGGGCAAGACGCTGGGCTCGGGCGCCGACATCAAGCAGGACAATCGCAACCCCCTGCTCGGGCGCGTTCCCGGTGCCGACGGGCTCAAGACCGGCCACACCGACGAGGCGGGCTATGGCTTCGTCGGGTCGGCCGAGCAGAATGGCCGTCGGCTGATCGTCGTCATGGCCGGGATGACGAGCTTCAACCAGCGCATCGCCGAAGGCGTTCGCTTGATGAACTGGGGCTTCAACGCCTGGACCACCAAGCCGCTCTACGCCGCCGGCGCCAGGGTCGGCTCGGCCAAGGTCCAGCTCGGCTCGACCACCGAGGTCAGCCTCGTCGCGCCCGGCAGGATCGCGCTGACCATGCCCGCCGGGCTCGGCAGCCAGATCAAGTCGACCCGGATCCGCTACGACGGGCCGCTGAAGGCCCCGATCGCCAAGGGCGCGCATGTCGCCGACCTCGTCGTCACCACCGACAATGGCCCGCAGGTAATGCCGCTGGTCGCCGGCGAAGCGGTCGCCGAGGCGGGGTTCTTCGGTCGTGCGTGGATCGGCCTCAAGCAGATGCTGGGCATGGCGTGATCCCGGTTCGTGCCTGACGGACGGTTCATCAGCCTCGAGGGCGGGGAGGGGGTCGGCAAGTCCACCCAGCTGCGCGCATTGGCGACCGAACTTGGCAAGCGCGGGATCGAGGTCGTCACGACGCGCGAGCCCGGCGGCAGCCCCGGCGCCGAGGCGATCCGCGGCCTGCTGCTGAGCGGCGAGGACAGCCGCTGGTCGCCGCGCGCCGAAGCGCTGCTGTTCGCCGCGGCCCGCGCCGACCATGTCGAAAAGACCATCCGCCCGGCACTCGACGCCGGCAAATGGGTCATCTCCGACCGCTTCCTCGACAGCAGCCTCGCCTATCAGGGCGGCGGCGCCGGTCTGGGGATCGACGCGGTGCGTGGCCTGCACCGCTTCGGCAGCGACGGGTTCCTGCCCGACCGGACACTGGTTCTTCTCTTGCCCGACCGCGCCGGAATAGCCCGGGCCAACGCGCGCGACGGCGACGAGCCCGACCGCATCGGCCGCCGCGACGCCGACTATCATCTCGCGGTCGATCGCGCTTTCCGTGCGCTTGGCGCCGTGGAACCCGAGCGCGTCCGGCTGGTCGATGCGTCGGGCGATCAGCGCCAGGTTACCGAGTGCCTTTTCGCCGAACTCGCGGACCTCCTGCCATGATCGTCGGGCAGGATCGCGCGGTTGTCCAGTTCACCGATGCGATGCGCTCGGGCACGCTGCATCACGCCTGGCTGCTCGCCGGGCCGCGCGGGGTCGGCAAGGCGAGTTTCGCGCGCGCCGCCGCGCTGCGCCTGCTCGCCGATGCCGCCGGCCCGCCGGTCGACCTGCCCGGCCTCGACACGCCCGCCGACCATCGCATCGCGCACCTCCTCGCCGCTGGCAGTCACCCCGACTATCGCGAGCTCGAGCGGCTCGAGCGCCCGACCGGCGGGCTCGCACGTAACATCAGCGTCGATCAGGTGCGCGGCCTCGGCGACCTGTTCGGCTCCACCCCGTTCCTCTCGCCGTGGCGCGCGGTCGTGATCGACGCCGCCGACGATCTCGAGCGCGAAGGTTCCAACGCGCTGCTCAAGATGCTCGAGGAACCACCGGCGAAATGCCTTTTCCTGGTCGTCAGCCACGCCCCCGGACGCCTGCTCCCGACGATCCGCTCGCGTTGCCGAAAGCTTGTTTTCCAGGCACTTGACGATGACGCCATGACGTCAATCCTGATCCGCGAGCTGCTCGGGACGAGCATGGACGAGATTGCGCGGCTGGTGTCGCTCGCCGGCGGGTCGGTTGGCCGCGCCATCGCCTACGCCGGGCTCGACCTCGCCCCGCTCGAAACTGGCGCACTGGCCATCCTGCGCGAGGGCGACCCGTCCAACGCGCGCCGTTCGAAACTCGCGCAGGGAATGTCGACCAAGGCAGCCGCCGACCGCTACGCCGCCTTCCTGCAACTCGTCCCGTCGCTGATCGCCCGCGAGGCGCGCCAGCTCGACGGCCCGCGCCAGGAGCGCGCGCTCGACGCCTACGCCCGCGCCCGCGAGACCGCCGCCATCGCCCAACGCCTGTCGCTCGACCCCGCCGCGACCGTCTTCCAATTGGGATCGATCCTCGCCTCGGTTCCTTGAAGCGCGGGCAAGCGGCGGCTAGGGCGGGGCCATGTCCGAACCCTATTACATCACCACCGCGATCAGCTATCCGAACGGCGCGCCGCACATCGGCCACGCCTATGAAGCGATTGCCGCCGACGCCATCGCCCGTTTCCAAAAAGCCCAGGGGCGCGACGTCCGCTTTCAGACCGGTACCGACGAGCATGGCCTCAAGATGGCCCAGGCAGCGCGCGCCGAAGGGACTGATCCGGCCATCTACGCCGAAAATATGTCATTCAAGTTCAAAGTCATGTGCAACGCTCTTGACGTTAACTATGATCGTTTTATCCGCACGTCGGAGCCCGACCACCATCGCGCCAGCCAGGCGATCTGGCAGGCGATGGAGGCCAACGGCGACCTCTACCTTGGCCGCTACGAAGGCTGGTACTCGGTCCGCGACGAGGCCTTTTACGAGGAAAGCGAACTGACCGAAGGCGAGGGGGGCAAACTCTCTCCGCACGGCACGCCGGTCGACTGGACCGTCGAGGAAAGCTGGTTCTTCAAGCTCTCCGGCTACCAGCAGAAATTGCTCGACCATTATGCTGCGCACCCCGGGTTCATTCAACCCGACAGTCGCCGCAACGAAGTGCTGCGCTTCGTCGAGGGCGGGCTCAACGACCTGTCGATCTCGCGCACCAGCTTCGACTGGGGGATCAAGGTTCCCGGCGGCGACGGGGCCCACGTCATGTACGTCTGGCTCGACGCGCTGACCAACTATCTGACCGGATTGGGCTATCCCGACGGCGGCGAACTGTTCGACCGCTACTGGCCGGCCAACGTCCACCTCATCGGCAAGGATGTCGTGCGCTTCCACGCAGTCTATTGGCCGGCCTTCCTGATGTCGGCGAAGATCGCGCTCCCTCGGCAAATCTACGGCCACGGCTTCCTGCTCAGCCGCGGCGAGAAAATGTCGAAGAGCGTCGGCAACGTCGTCGACCCGCTCGACCTTGCCGCGCGCTACGGGGTCGACGCGCTGCGCTATTTCCTCCTGCGCGAAGTGACCTTCGGCCAGGACGGCAGCTACAGCCACGAAGCGATCGTGAGCCGCATCAATGCGGAACTCGCCAACAGCTTCGGCAACCTCGCCCAGCGCAGCCTGTCGATGATTTTCAAGAACTTGGGCGGCGTTCTTCCTGCGCCGGGAAAGACCGAGGAAGATCGTGCCCTCCTCAAAACCGTGCGCACCGCGTGCCGTGACACACTCCCCGCCGAGTTCGAGCGCTTCGCCTTCGCCGCCGGTCTCGAGGCGTGGATGGCGGCGGTGTACGCCTGCAACGCTTACGTCGATACCACCGCGCCGTGGGGGCTCAAGAAGACTGACCCCGATCGTATGGCCGCCGTCCTCGGCACACTCGTCGTCGCGATCCGCGAACTTGCTTTGGCCGTCGCGCCGATCATCCCGGGTTCGTCGGCGAAGCTCATCGCGCTGATCGACAGCGGGGAAGGGGGCCAGCCGATTGCCCAGCCGACCCCGATTTTCCCCCGCCTCGAACTCGAAGAGGTCGCCGCAGCATGAGCCTGATCGACAGCCACTGCCACCTCAACTACGCCGGGCTGGTCGACCGGCAGGGCGAAGTGCTCGCCGCCGCCCGCGCCCGCGGTGTCGCCGGCTTCCTCAACATCTCGACCCGGCAGAGCGAGTGGGCCGACATCGTCGCCGTCGCGGAGCGCGAGCCCGACGTCTGGGCCAGCATCGGCGTCCACCCGCATGAAGCCGATGCGCACCCCGACCTTGGTGCCGCCGCATTGATCGACGCCGCCGACCACCCGCGAGTCATCGCGATCGGCGAATGCGGCCTCGACTATTATTACGACAAGTCCGACCGCGCGGCCCAGCGCGAGCGGTTTAGCGCCCACATCGAAGCCGCTCGCGCAACCGGCCTGCCACTCGTCGTCCACACCCGCGATGCGGAGGAGGATACCGGCCAAATCCTCACCGCCGCGGTCGCGAGGGGCGGGGTCACCGGTGTACTCCATTGCTTCACTGGCAGCGCCGACCTTGCCCGCAAGGCACTCGACCTCGGCTTTTTCATCAGCCTGTCGGGCATCGTCACCTTCAAGAATGCGCGCGACCTGCAGGACACCGCGAAATTCATCCCCGCCGATCGACTGCTAGTCGAAACCGACGCCCCGTTCCTCGCCCCCGTCCCCAACCGCGGCAAGACCTGCGAGCCGGCCTTCGTCGCCGACACCGCGGCTTTCGTCGCGACGCTGCGCGATGAGCCGCTCGATCAACTCGCCGCGACTACGACCGCTAACTTTTTCACTTTGTTCGGGAAAGCCGCCGCGTGAAATTTCGCGTGCTGGGCTGTGGCACCTCGTCGGGCGTACCACGCATCGGCAATGACTGGGGGACATGCGACCCCGCCGACCCGCGCAACCGCCGCTCGCGCTCGTCTGTGCTGTTCGAAAGCGGTGGCCAGCGCCTGCTGATCGATTGCGGCCCCGACCTTCGCGAGCAACTGCTCGCCGCCGATGTCGCCCATATCGACCGCGTGATCGTGACCCACGACCACGCCGACCATCTCCACGGCATCGACGACCTCCGCCAGGTCGCACACGCCACGGGCCACGCCATTCCGCTCGCCGCGCGTCCCGACACGCTCGCCCGGATTGTTCGTCGCTTCGGCTATGTTTTCGACGGCAATCCGCTCTATCCGGCAGTGCTCGTCGCCAATCCGGTCGAGGGCGGAGAGGAGCGCTTCGGCGCCGCCCGGCTCAACTTCGCCGACCAGCCCCACGGCGGCATCACCTCGCTCGGCATCCGCTTCGACGAGGGGCCAAACTCGGCCGCTTATTCGATCGATTTCCATCACATGACCGACGACATGCGCACGCTGTATCAGGGTCTTGACCTGTGGATCTGCGACTGCCTGCGCCGTCGTCCGCACCCGACGCATGCCCATCTCGACGCGGTGCTCGGCTGGGCGCGCGAGTTGGGCGTTGGCCAGTTATTGCTCACCCACCTTGATAATTCGATGGACTTCGCCGACCTCACTGCCACGCTTCCGACATGGGCCAGCCCGGCCTTTGATCGCCTTGAGTGGTGCAGTGTGTAGTTTCGGATGACCAATGACCTCATGCTCGGCGGCCTTTACCTCCTGATGGCGATGATGCTCGTCCTGGGATCGCTCATGTCGCGCAGGGAGCCTTGGGCGAAGTTGGTGAAGGTGGCCCTGATGTGGGTCACCATCTTCGGTGCGGGCTTTATCGTGTTCACATTCCGCGACAATCTTGGCTTCGTCGCACAGCGGCTCAAGGCCGAAGCGCTCGGCACGCCGGTGGTCGAGGGTCGCACCGTCCGCATCCCGATGGCGATCGACGGCCATTTCTGGGTCGATGCGACGATCAATGGCGTGCCCGCGAAGTTCCTCGTCGACAGCGGCGCGACGGTCACCACCGTCGGCAATGCGCTGGCGATTGAAGCCCGGCTCGACCGCGAGCAGGCGCGCGACCAGCTCGTTCGCACCGGCAACGGTATCGTCAAAGTCTCGAGCGCGCGCGCCGACACGATCGAGGTTGGCTCGATCGAACGTCGCAACCAGCGCATCTACGTCGCTGATAACGATGATCTAAACGTGGTTGGCATGAGCTTCCTTTCAAGCTTGACGCGGTGGGGGGTCGAGGGCCGCTGGCTAATCCTCGAGCCTTGATCCGTACCACTGCCTATCTTGGACTTTACATAATGAATATTATCATACTTTCAGGGACAGGATGGCGAGGGGGCTCTGCGACCCCTCAGATGCGCGATGTTTGAGAAGTTCGCGCAAAACCTCGAACGCCTTGTGAAGATCATGGAGCGCCTCCGCGATCCGGTCACGGGTTGCGACTGGGACCGCGTCCAGACCTTCGCCACCATCGCGCCCTACACCATCGAGGAAGCCTACGAAGTCGCCGACGCGATCGACCGTGGCGACATGCCCGCGCTCAAGGACGAACTCGGCGATCTGCTGTTG
>JBKJMA010000239.1:0-7246 GCA_046596505.1 Sphingomicrobium sp. | reverse complement strand
GGGCCGAACGAAAGCCTGATGGGTTTTCGCGGCATTCCTTCCGCCGATCTCTACTTCGACGATTGCGCGGTGCCGCTCGACAATATCGTCGTTCCCGCCGGGGGCTTTCGCAAGCTGATGGAAGCGTTCGACCTCGAGCGTTGCGGCAATGCGACGATGGCGCTCGGCCAGGCGTCGGGCGCGCTCGACGACGTCAAGGAGTATGTCTTGCAGCGAAAGCAGTTCGGCAAGCCGATCGCCGATTTTCAGGCGGTCCAGATCAAGCTCGCCGAGATGCAGATGAAGGTCGATGCGGCACGGCTGCTGATCTGGCGGGCCGCGGCCAATGCCGAGGACGGGCTGCCGTCGGTGCTCGAAAGCTCGATCGGCAAATGCTTCAGCAACACCATTGCGCGCGAAGTGACCGGTGACGCGCTGCAGCTGATGGGCGCCTATGGTTATTCGAAGGAATTCCCGATGGAGCGGCGGCTGCGCGACAGTTGGGGATGGGGAATCGCAGGCGGAGCGATCGACATCCAGAAGACCAATATTGCAAGCGCCATGCTCGGCCGCCGCTTCGACCAGCGGCGCTAGGCATGGCCCGGGTCCGCATCGCCGCGCTCGATGAGTTGGCAAAGAGCGGAGGGACTCCAGTCGAGGTCGCAGGGCGTTCGCTGCTCGTCTGCCGGTCGAGTGCGGGCACGTTCGTGATCGAGAATCGCTGCAGCCACCAATTCACGCCGCTCGAAGGGGGCAAGATCAAGGGGCCCTTCATCTTCTGCCCCTTGCATGGGGTGCGCTTCGACCTTCGTGACGGGTCGGCAAGCGGGACGCTGACGAGCGAGCCGATCGGGGTGTTCGCGGCGAGCATCGAGGACGATGTGCTCTATGCCGAGTTCGGCGAATGAACCTCGCGACCCCCATTCTTCACCATCATGATCCATCGCCGTTCGCGGAGAAGGTCCGGCTGGCATTCGGGATCAAACGGCTGGCGTGGCGCTCGGTGCAAATCCCGATGGCCATGCCCAAGCCCGATCTGCTGGCGTTGACCGGAGGCTATCGCGGGACACCGGTGCTTCAGGTGGGGGCCGACATCTATTGCGATTCGCGGCTGATCATTGCCGAGATAGAGCGACGCTTTCCCGACACGCCACTGCTTCGCTCGGGGCCGCTGGTCAATTTCGGACTGCAGCACTGGAGCGACGAGGCGGTGTTCCCGCCCGGTGCGGCGCTGGCGATGCACGAGGGTGCGGCGGCGATGCCCGACGGATTGCTGACCGAGCGGTCGGCCTATTTCACCGACCTCGACTTTGGCCGCTTTGCCCAGGACGCCGATCATTTCCGCGCGCAACTCGCGGCCCATGCGGCACTCATCGAAGCCCAGCTCGGCGACGGGCGTTCATTCCTTTTCGGCGAGGAGCCTGAGTGGGCCGACATCGGCGCTTACTTTCCCTTGTGGATGCTCGGCGGCCATGTCGCGAGCGGGCCGGCGATTCTGGCGGGGAAGCCGGCGCTGGCGCAGTGGTGCGAGCGGATCGCCGCGTTCGGGACGGGCGATCGAACCGAGATGGCGGCCGAGGAAGCGATCGCGGAGGCCCGGTCGGTGGGACTGACCGATGACTCCGGCGGCGACACGGTGCGCGTCTTCCCGGTCGCGCATCCCGAGACAGTCGCGGAAGGGACGCTGGTTGCCGCAAGCGACGACGAGATCATCATCTGCCGCCGCGATCGTCGTGCCGGGATCGTCGCGGTGCATTTCCCGCGTGTCGGCTACCGGATCGAGGCGGCCGATCGGTCGCGTCCGCCGCGGGTGTAGACGAGGTTGATGCTGGTAAAGGTCACCGCGTCCTCGCCGCGCTGGTTGATGACCGCATAGCGGGTAATCGCGGTGCCGCGAGCGGTGTTGCTCATCGAGGGACGAAGATCGATGATTTCCGACGTCACGTGGATCGTGTCGCCAGGCCGCACGGCGTGCTTGAGGCGAAGCTCGTCCCAGCCGATGCCGCACACGAAGTCGATGTCGCCGTTGATCTCGTGATCGAGGATCCGCCACATCGCCATGACGTGGATTCCGCTCGCCACGACCCCGCCGAACGCCGATTGCCTGGCCAGTTCGGGATCGACGTGAAACCATTGCGGATCATAGGCGCGGGCGAAGTCGAGCACCTCGCCAAGCTCGACATACTTGTCACGCGAGCGGCGCTTCTCACCGACCGCAAGATCCTCGAACGCGCGGTGGGGGAGCGCGATCACCGAATCGCCCATCCGCCGGTCAGTTTGCCATCATCCGGTCGAGCTCGGCGTGGAAGTGGCGAAGCCGGGCTTCCTGCTCGCTCCACAAAGGACCGCGGAAGCCGCGCGAGCGGGCGCCGGCCTGGACGATCGGCAGCAGGTCCGAATCCTGGTCGAGCACGTCGCCGAGCCCCGGCGGCTCGCCGAGCCCGGTGTGCACGACGTCGGGACGAGTGTCGCCGCTGACGTCGAGCTCGGTGCTCAGCCCCATCCACGCAGGGGGTGCATAGCCCGGGGCGTCGACGTGCGCGTAGAGGATCATCGTGTCATAAGTGAATTGGTTGGGGTCGTCGGCATTGGGGAGGAAGCGGTGGAGGAAGACCGCCTCGGGATGACAGCCGATCTGGGCGTTGGGAAATACCGAGTAGATCGTCGAATCGCTCAACTGGGTGTCGCTAAAGCGGTCGTAGCCGAGGTTGTATTGGACCGAGCGAGCGCGCTTGGCCTGCTGGATCGCCGCGCGGCTGTCCTTCGCCGAACCCGAGAAGCCGGCAGGATCGATCCCGGCATCCTTTAGCATCATCGCGATTCCGGGATTGATGCTGTCCTGGTCGCCGAAGCGCGGCGAGGGCTGGGCGAACGGCACGAACTGGCGGCTGAACCCGCCCGGCCACAGGTCGATCTGGGTGCGGTCATCCATCAAGCACTGAGTCTGAGGGTGGACCGCATGGAGGTGATAGGTTTCGGCGAAGGCGTCGACCCCTCCTTTCCAATTGGCCCCCCAATCGGACTTGCGGTGCTGGATGACGTGCATCCGATCGATCTGATAGAGCTCTAGTTGGGGCAGGATTGGCGCGAGCCATTGCTTCAGTGGCTGGATGGCGGGGTCCATCGATACGAACACGAGGCCCGCGGCGACCTCACACCGCAGCGAGGTCAGGTTTCGGTCGTGGCACAGCACTTCGGGGCGGAACGTCTCGGGGTCGGTGACGGCGATGTTCTCGCCTTCGAGGTTGAATTTCCAGCTGTGGAACGGGCAGCTGAACTGCGCGAGCGAGCCGGTATCGCTGGCGACGAGCCGCGAGCCGCGATGGGGGCAGACATTATAATGGGCGTGGACGTCGCCGTCGTCGCCGCGAACGATAATGAAGCTTTCGGGGCCGATGTCGAACGTGGCGAAGTCGCCGGCCTCACGAACGTCGGACACCGGGCAGGCGATCAGCCAGCTCTTGGCGAATACCTTATCCCACTCGGCAGCAGCGAAATCGCGATCGTGATAGCGGTCGGGGCTGCAGCGGCCAGTGCCATTGTCGATCTGCGGCGCGTGGGCGTTGAACGGATGTTCCTCGCCGGCATGAATGTCCCACAGCAGGTTCGGATAATCCATCGCTCGTCTCCTGGTTCTACTATAGCCGCTTCGGGGCTTTGCTGGAACCGATAAAAAGACAATCATGCTTGTTTTACAAGTGGGCTTTTCGCGGCCATGCTAATTGCTTGCGACGACGACCCGCCCGGCGGGACCAGTAGAAGGAGCGATGCGATGAGCCGTTTGTTCGGGCCGATCTTCCAGATGGCTTACGTCGTCCCCGAGCTCGAGCCGTTTCTCGACCATATGAGCCGAGTCGTCGGGATTGGGCCCTTCTTCCTGTTCCCGACTCCGCTGCCGTTCGAATGGCTCAAGCGCCATGACGAACCCACCATCGGTTTCGACATCCTCAGCCATGCCGCGCTGGCCTACAGCGGCGACACGATGATTGAGGTCATCGTGCCGGGGAGCGATCCGTCGCCCTATCGCGACTTTCTCGACGCCGGGCGCAGCGGACTGCATCACCTCGGCAGTTGGGCGGTCGATTATGATGCGCAGATGGCGGCGGCACGGAGAGCCGGCATCAGGGTCGCGATCGAGGGCAAGCTGCCGCTGTCGCGCTTCGCCTATCTCGAAACCGACACATTTTGGCCCGGCACAATGGTCGAGATCATCGAGCCGCAGCCGACGATGCTCGAGCTGTTCGCCATGATCAAACAAGCCGCGGTTGGCTGGGACGGAAGCGAGCCGCTTAGGACGCTCGGTTAGGGGGCGGAATTGGGCGTCGGCGAGGCCTTGCGCAGCGAGCTTGCGGCGGCGCGCAGGAACTGGCGGACGTCAGACCGTTCCTGGTCGGTCAATTCCTCGAACTTAGGCATGCCCTGAGAGACGAGAGCGCCGTCGTGAAGGATCGCGTCGAGGCTCTGTTGCGACAGGATCGCGCCCGACATGCGCAGATCGGGGGCAGTGCCCGCAGCCGCGACGCCACCACCGTGACAGACAACACAGCGCGTGTTGTAGACCATGCCGCCGCGCGCCTCGATCGTCGGATCCGAGACAAAGTCTGGGTCGTCGATCGACTTGGCGACATAGGGGATCTTGGCCGGCAGCGTCGCCCCGCCGCCGATCGCGAAGGTCAGCACGCGCCGGGCCTGGGTGCGATAATCGATCTCATAGCGGGCGAGCGCCGCGCCGAGGAAGCCACCGCTGGTGCCGTTGCCGGTGATCACCGTAATGTATTGCTGGCCTTTGACGCTGTAGCTGATCGGCGGCGCGATTACCGGAGCCTTCGCGTCGAACGTCCACAACCGGTGACCGTTGCGCGCATCATAGGCGTTGAATTTCGAGTCCATCTGGCCCTGGAAGACAAGGGTGCCGGCGGTCGCGAGCACGCCACCGTTGAAGTGGATAGGGGTTTTAACGCGCCACACTTCGCGTTGCCCGACCGGGTCCCAGGCAACGAGCGAACTCGCGCTGTCCTCATTGCCCTTGGGGAAGGCGATCGTCGGGTTGACGGCATAGTCGAGCGCCATCCCGCCCTTGCGCTTCCAGTTCTGCGCGGTGATGCCGCGGTCGTCATAGGTTACTTTGAGGTCGATTGCCGGGATGTAGACCAGCCCCGTCTGGCGGCTGAACGCCATCGGCAACCAGCTATGCGCACCGATCGGCGTTGGCGAGATCGTGGCAACGCCGCTTTCGTAGCGGATGCCGGGGTTCTCGATCGGACGGCCAGTAGCGATGTCGATGCCCTTGGCCCACGTTACCGGGACGAACGGCTTGGCCGAGATGAGCTTTCCGGTGAGCCGGTCGAGGACGTAAACGAAGCCATTCTTGGGCGCGGTGATCAGCACCTTGCGCGGCTGGCCGGCGATGGTGAGGTCGGCCAGTGCCATGTCCATCGCGGCGTTATAATCCCAGCTTTCGCCCGGGTTGATCTGATAGTGCCATTTGTAGGCGCCGGTCTTGGCGTCGAGCGCGACGATCGAGCAGAGGAACAGATTGTCGCCCTTGCCCTCCGAGCGAATCTTGCGGTTCCACGGGCTGCCGTTGCCAGTGCCGATGTAGACAGTATCGCTCGCGCGATCATAGCTCATCGCGTTCCACACGGTGCCGCCGCCACCCTTGGTCCACCAGTCGCCCGCCCAGGTCTTCGCGGCCATCTTCATTGCGTCGTTCTCGAAGCCCTTCGCGGGGTCGCCGGGGACGGTCCAGAAGCGCCACACCTGCTTGCCGGTCTCGGCATCATAGGCGGTGACATAGCCGCGAATGGCGGCCTCGTCGGCGCCCGCATTGCCGATCAGCACCTTGCCATCCATGACGCGCGGCGGTCCGCTGATGAAGCGCGGATCGCCTGGGTCGAGCGTCTGGGCAGTCCATACCGGCTGGCCGGACTTTGCGTCGAGTGCGATCAGGCGGCCGTCCTGAGTGGCCGTGTAGATCTTGCCATTGAAGTAGGCGATCCCGCGGCTGCCCCAACCCTGCCGGAGACGGACGCCCGACACTTCCGGCGCCTTGGGATCATATTTCCACAAGGGCTTGCCCGTGGCGGCGTCAACCGCGTTCACCTCGGAATAGAAGCGGGCGAAATAAAGGATGCCGCCGACCTCGATCGGACCGGTCGCCGAATTGCCGGGGGGCAGGTCGAGAGACCAGACGAGGCCTAGCTTCGCTACGTTCGACGCGTTGATCGCGTTCAGCGGGCTGAAATGCTGCTCGCCTTCGGTGCGGCCGAAGCCGGGCCAATCGCGACCGTCGGCCTGATCTCCCGCTTGATCGTTGCTGGTCCCGGCGGGAGGCGGAGCGCTGGTCTGCGTGCAGGCCGAGAGCAAAAAACCGAGTGCGGCGAGAGTGAACGATAGATTACGCGAAGTCATGGTCAGTCCTCAGCTAGCCATTGCCGACAAAAATAGAATATAGGTACGTGTGAATGATAACTACGCACGCTTGTTGTGCCAAAAATCGCCGGTTTTTTGATTTTGTTTTTGTGCTATGCAACTAGGGCTTTCAGGCAAGGAGAATAGACATGGCGCGAGTCGCTATTCCTGCAAATGCGTTGGGAAACCCGTTTGGCTATGTTCTTGGCCATTACGCACAGCCACTCGGCGCGGCAGGGGGTGCCTTTGCCAGCGCCGTCTATCAGTCGTCGCGACTGCCGCTGCGCGTGCTCGAGGCGGCACGGTTTCGAACTGCCCAGATCAACGGCTGCATGGTGTGCCAGAGCATGCGCGCGGCGCGGCATGTCGATCAGTTCATCGGCGCCGGTGGCGGTGACGTGTCGCAATCGATCGTCGCGCGCGGCGGTGAGGCGCCCGATGAAGCGTTCTACGCGGCGGTCGAGGGCTGGCGTGACGCGGCCGGCTTTTCCGAGCGCGAACGGCTGGCGATCGAGCATAGCGAGCGGATGGCCGAGGACCCGCACGGTTTTGCCGCGGACGAGGCCTATTGGACGCGCCTCCATGCCGCGTTCAGCGACGATGAGATCGTTGACCTTACGCTGTGCATCTCGGCGTGGATGGCGATGGGCCGGTTCACCCATGTGCTCGAACTCGACACGGTGTGCATGGACGAGATGCTCGCCGCCTGACTAATGGGGCGGGGCCGCGACCCCGCCCGCCCCTGCGCAAGGTCGGCCGAGCAGCGCTCACCGACCGAGCTTCATGCCCAGTTCGATCCCATAGAACCGCGGCGGGCCATATTGTGCGTTCTGCCACAGTCCTGCAACATTCTGCT
>JBKJMA010000234.1:0-2529 GCA_046596505.1 Sphingomicrobium sp. | reverse complement strand
GTCGATGCGCTGCTCGCGGCGCTGCCCGACGGCCTCGCGCTGCTCCACCTCGGCGGCGAACATCGCCACGCGTCGCGGCTGTTCGGCAAGCATGTCTTCGTCGTCCCGGTCTATCGTTCGGCGGCGACCGCGCCCGGGCCGGCGGCGATCGATCGCCTCGCCGGATCGGTCGTCGCGCTCCACTCGGCCCGAGCCGGCGCGCGACTGTCGGACGTGTTCGGCTTCCGCGATCGTTCGGGCACGGCACTGGTCGCGCTCAGCGCCCAGGCCGGGGCCGATGTCGGTCCGGGGTGGGAGCAGGTCGCGGTTGCCGGGCGGCCGACCGACTCCGCCTTGCTGGCCCTCGCCGCCGAACTATGCTTGGATGCCGCCGAATGATTGCGCGATCCAATTGGACGGCCCGCCTCGCCGGTGCCTTGCTGTTGCTGCTGGCGGGAGCCGCGCTCGCGACCTGGGCGCTGGCCCGCTCGGCGCCAGCGGCGCGACTGTTCGGGGTGACGCCGAGCGTGACCGTCCCGCTGCGCCTCGCCGAGCCGCAACCCGTCGTCGATCCGATCTTAGTGCCACAGGAGGCCGCGCGCCTCGCCGCGGTCGAGGGGAGGCTGGCGACGGTCGAAAGCGCTACCTTGCGCGCTCAAGGCTCGGCCGGGCGGGCCGACGCGCTGCTGGTCGCCTTCGCCGCGCGGCGCGCGGTCGATCGCGGGCTGGCGCTCGGCTATCTCGAACCGCTGCTGGTCGAACGGTTCGGCGCGGGTCATGAGCAGGCGGTGGCGACGATCGTCACCTCGGCGCGCCAGCCGATCCGGCTCGACGCGCTGATCGACCAGTATGATGCGCTCGGTGACGCACTGCGCAGCGCCGGGCCCGACGAAAGCTGGTGGACCGGCGTCAGGCGCGAACTTGGCTCGCTGGTCAGCATCCGCCGCGCCGACGTGCCCTCGGTCCGTCCGCAGGCGCGCTTCGACCGCGCCGAGGTGCGGCTGCGGCGCGGCGAGGTCGATGGCGCGCTGGCCGAAACGATGCGCCTGCCCGGAGTCGCCCGCGCCGGCGAGTGGGTCGCGCAGGCGCGGCGCTACATTGCGGTCCACCGCGCGCTCGACGAGATCGAAAGCGCGGCGCTGCTTCCGGCGGTCGCTCCGGCACCGGCACCGGCTGCGCCCGCCGCACCGGTTCCAGTCGCGCAAGCGCCTGCCCTCTAACGCGGATCGGGGGACGTGACGGCATGACGTCGATGTGGGCCGCGACAATGCTCGGCGCGACGATCGCATTCGCCGCAGCCACGGCGGCCCCCGCGCAGCCAGCGAGCGTCGCCCAGCTTCAGCCCGGTTCCCCGATCGCGGGCGCCCCGGCCGTCCCCGCCTTCATCCGCGACCGGGTCCAGACACTGGGCGCTTCGTTCAACGGCCGGGTCGGGATCGCGGTGCGCTCGGTCGACCACGGGTGGCAGGTCGGCTGGCACGCCGACGAGCTGTATCCGCAACAGAGCGTCAGCAAGCTGTGGGTCGCGATCACCGCGATGGACGCGGTCGACCGCGGCGAGGTCAGGCTGATCGACCCGGTCACGCTGACGCGCAGCGACCTGACCCTGTTCCACCAGCCGATCGCGGCGGCGATCCTCAACAAGGGCGCCGAGACGACCACGCTTGGCCGGCTGCTCAACGACGCCATCACGATGAGCGACAATACCTGCAACGACCGGCTGATGCGCGCGGTCGGCGGACCGTCGGCGGTGCGCGCGATGATCGCCACCAAGGGGCTCGGCGCGATCCGCTTCTACGAGGGCGAGCGCGCGCTGCAGTCGAAGATCGCCGGGCTGACGTGGAGCCCTAACTTTTCGACCGGCGGCGGGTTCGAACGCGCCCGCAACGCATTGCCGCTGTCGCTGCGTCGCTCGTTGTTCCAGCGCTACATCGACGAGCCCTATGACGGCGCCGCGCCGGCCGCGATCGTGCACGCGCTCGCCCGGCTCAAGCGCGGACAACTGCTGTCCCCCTCCTCGACCGCCTTCCTGCTCGGCACGATGGGCCACACCAAGACCGGCGCGAATCGCCTCAAGGGCGGGCTCGAGCCCGGCTGGACGCTCAGCCACAAGACCGGCACCGGCCAGGTGCTGGGCGCGGTCCAGGCGGGCTATAACGACATCGGCGTGGTCACCGCCCCCGACGGGCGCAGCTACGCCATCGCGGTGATGATCAAGCAGACCACCACCCCGCTGATCGTCCGCATGAACCTGATGAACGACGTCGTCCGCGCGGTCATCCGCCAGCACGAGCTGGATGGCGGCAACGACATCACGCTGTGACCCGGGCGCGACCGGCCGTTGACTGATTCCAACGGATTTCTGGCTGAAAACTGGAGCGGGCGAAGGGATTCGAACCCCCGACCCCAACCTTGGCAAGGTTGTGCTCTACCCCTGAGCTACGCCCGCTCGGCCGGATGCGGGGCAAGTGCCGCCGCCGGGGAAGCGCGCCCGCTAACAGGGGGCTCGCGGGTTTGCAAGCCAGTCACCGCGTAGAGCGTGCAGGCATC
>JBKJMA010000211.1:0-34328 GCA_046596505.1 Sphingomicrobium sp. | reverse complement strand
CCGCGCTGGCGTTCTTGCCCCCCGGGGCGGGGAGCGGGTCCATCGGCCAGATCGCGACTTGCCCGTTTAAGCGGTGAAGCAGGCGCATCCCGGAAAAACTCGCCTTGGCGACCTGAGCCGCACCGATCGCGTCGTAGGCCGAGGCGGTCTTGCGGCCGCCTTGCGCGTTCAACGCGGCGTCGCACTGGCGGAAGTGGACGAAATCGGCCTTCACCCCGTCGGCGATGCCGAAGTAGAAATGCGGCCGGTGGACCGCTTCGAGGAAGCTCGCCGCGCCGAGGTCCTCGTCGTTGCTGTGATGGTCGACATAGTGCCAGAAGGCGCGGGCGTTGGTCGGGACATTCGCTTCGCCGGGGAGGTAGGCGCCGCGCTCGACGAACGGCGGGGCGAAGCTGAAGTCGAGCCCGAACAGGGTGGGCTCCCGCTCGGCTTGCTCGAACAGCCAGTCGAGCAATTCGGTCCGCGACCAGACATGATCCGGGCGGATGATGCGAGGCGCGCCACTTCCATGACGCGCCTCGGCAACTGCAATTCCCTTGTGCCGCCGCCCCTTCGCCCCCGACCAGTCGATCGCGACAAAGGACCGGAAGCGGGGCTCGCCGTCGCTCAACCCTCGGGCGTGGCCGGCGGGGTCGGCTTCTCGAGGCGCGGCGGGGTTTTGGGGGTCTGCGCCTGGCTCGCCGCGCGGTCGCCGTAGCGTTCCAGAAACCGCGCAGCGGCGTCGCTCCCGCCGAGCCCGAAGGCCAGCGCCGTGGCGACCGCCGCCGAGCCGAGGATCAACCCGAACGCCATCATCACGATCGCATCGGCGAGGCCCATGAAGGTCAGGCCAATCGCCGTAAACAATGCGATGATGGCGTATCGCACTATTGTTTGCGCATAGCCGCCGTCGCCGGTCGACGAGCCGACAAGGCCCGACACCACGCGCGACAAGAACACGCCGGCGACGATGATCAGTGTGCCGAAGATGACCTTGCCGCCAAGCTCGGTGATCTGGGCGAGGAACACCGCGACGGTGCCACCGCCGAGCTGCTGCGCCGCTTCGATCCCGGCGGTCAGCATGATCGCGATGAAGGCGATGTTGGCGACGATCCGCGTCGGGCTGGTGGTGGCGGGGAGGATGCCGGTCGACTTGACCGCCTGGTCGAAGCCGGTCGGCGGCAGGATGCCCTCGATCAGCGTCTTGAGGAAGCGCGCGGCGATGAACGCGATCCCGAGCCACAACGCGGCGGTGAGGACGCGCGGGATGGCGGCGAGGATCTCGTTGAGCATATTGATCGCCGGGACCGAGATCGCTTCGATGCCGAGCACCTGCAGCGCCGCGATCGCGACCGGGATGATGATCAGCGCGAAGACGAGGATACCGGCGGCCTTGGCAAGGGTCGCACGGGTCGCGCCGGGGGCGGCGCCGGGGGGCACGGCGCTGGGGTCGGTGCGGACGGTCGAGGCGTTGTCGCCGATCCCGGCCTTGGCGAGCAACCCGTCGACATTGGCGACGGTCAGCGCGGTCTCGACGATCTTGCGCACGATCCGCGCGACGATCAGGCCGATGAAGAAGATCAGCCCGGCGCCGAGCAATTTCGGCAGGAAGGCGAAGATCTGCAGGGTCAGCGCGTTGATCGGGGCAAGGATCTGGCCGATCCCGAGGAATTGCAGCGCGGCCATGATCCCGACCAGCCACACGATCAACTGGGCAATGGTGCCGAGCTGGTGGCCGACGGTTTCGCCAGGTGCGCCGTGATGATGACGCTTGAGGGTCGGGACCTTGTCGATGGTCTTCTGCAGCGCCCACTTAACTGCACGAGCGATGATCCAGGTGGCGATGATGATGAGGATGGCGATGAGGATTTTCGGGCCCCACAGCATCAGCTGATCCTGCATATATGCGCCCGTGCCGCTGTCGATATACATCACTCGCCTCCCTGTTCGTGATCACTTAACCCGTGGGCCTCGCCTTTGTTTCGACGCCGTTCGTCCCACCATGCGAGGCGTTCGGCAAGCCGCTTCTCGAACCCGCGGTCGGTCGGGCGGTAGAAGGCGCGCGGTGCCATGTCGTCGGGCCAGTAATTGGCGCCCGAGAAGCCGTCCTCGGCGTCATGGTCGTAGGCGTAGCCGGCGCCGTAGCCGATGTCTTTCATGAGTTTCGTCGGTGCGCCGAGGATGTTCATCGGCGGCATCAGCGAGCCGGTTTCCCTGGCCGAGCGCCATGCTTCTTTCTGGGCGACGTAGACAGCGTTCGATTTGGGGGCGGTGGCAAGGTAAAGGCAGGCTTGGGCGATACCGAGCTCGCCCTCGGGGGAGCCGAGGAAGTCGTAACTGTCCTTGGCTGCAAGACACTGCACCAGCGCCTGCGGGTCGGCGAGGCCGATGTCCTCGACCGCTGCGCGGACGAGGCGGCGGAGGAGAAACAGAGGTTCCTCGCCGGCGGTGAGCATGCGGGCGAGGTAATAGAGCGCGGCCTGCGGGTCCGAGCCGCGGATCGATTTATGGAGCGCGGAGATGAGGTTGTAGTGGCCCTCGCGATCCTTGTCGTAAACCGCGACGCGGCGCTGAAGGAGAGCGGCGAGCGCGGTCGGGTCGAGATCGGCATCGGGTGCGATATCGAACAGCGTTTCGGCCTGGTTGAGGAGGAAGCGGCCATCGCCGTCGGCGCTGGCAATGAGCGCATCGCGGGCTTGCGCGGTGACGGGGAGGGCGCGGCCGACGAGGGCTTCGGCGCGGTCGAGGAGCTTGCACAGCGCCGTGTGGTCGAGCCGCTGGAGTATCAGTACCTGGCAGCGAGAGAGTAAGGCGGCGTTGAGCTCGAAGCTGGGGTTCTCGGTGGTCGCGCCGACCAGCGTGATCGTGCCGTCCTCGACGAACGGCAGGAAACCGTCCTGTTGGGCGCGATTGAAGCGGTGGATCTCGTCGACGAACAGCAACGTCTTGCGGCCGGTGCGGGCGAATTGCCGAGCTTCGGCGAAGATCTTCTTGAGGTCGGCGACGCCCGAGAAGACCGCCGAGAGCGCAACGAAGCGCAGCCCGACCGCGGCGGCGAGCAGGCGCGCGATGCTGGTCTTGCCGGTCCCCGGCGGCCCCCACAGGATCATCGACGACAGTTTGCCCGCCGCGACCATTCGCCCGATCGCGCCGTCGGGGCCGGTCAGATGCCCTTGGCCGATGATCTCGCCGAGGCCCGCGGGACGGAGGCGGTCGGCGAGCGGGCCATCGGCCGGGTGGGCATGCGGGACGCCTTCGGGTGGAGCTTCGTTGCTTGCGAACAGGTCGGCCATCGGGGTCACTAACGCGGTTCGGCGGAAAAAATCACGCAGCTTCGCGTTGGTTCTTGCAAAGATTGTTTTAAGATATATCTTAGAGCCATCGTATGAAAGGAATCATGAGAATTATGCAGATGCATATGACGGGTCGCGGATGCGGCTCACGCGGTGAAGGCCGCGAAAACTTCAAACGGGGCTTCGGCGCGTCATTCGGACCGGCCGGAATTCGCTTCGAATTCGGCGGTCCGCGCGGGGGTGGCTGGGGCCGTTCGGGCGGCGGCTGGGGCGGCGATGGAGAGCGGCCGCGCGGCCGGCGCCGGATGTTCGGATCGGGCGAGTTGCGGCTGGTGCTGCTCAGGCTGATCGCCGACGAACCGCGCCACGGCTACGACCTGATCCGCGCGATCGAGGAGAGGACCGGTGGCCAATATGCGCCGAGCCCGGGGGTGATCTATCCGACGCTGACGATGTTGACCGACATGGGGTTGATCGAGGAGCGGGCGGCCGAGGGTTCGCGCAAAGCGTTCGCGGTCACTGCCGAGGGCACCGCCCATCTCGCGGAGAATGAGGCCGAGGTCGACGCGCTGTTCGCGCGGCTCGATGAGGCCAAACCGCGAGAGGCGCCGCATGGTGGGGCCAATATCCGACGGGCAATGGGCAACCTCATGTCGGCACTACGCAACCGCGTTGCCCACGAAGGCTTCGACGAGGCGCTGGTTCACGAAGTGACCGCCATCCTCGACGAGGCGGCGCAGCGGATCGAACGGTTGAAATAAGCCCCAGATTAGTCCGTGACATGAAATGGCCCGGCAGGCGGTCGACGAATCTCGTCGCACGCCGACCGGGCCGTTTCAGGACAAATCTCAGTTGGGGACCGTGATCCTCAATACCTCGCCCGGTCCATCGGGAAGCGACGCCGGCGGGCCGAAGCCCTTGTTGGATACATAGAGCGCACCGTCGGGCCCGAAGGTCATCGCTGTCGGCAGGAACAGCCCCGACGCGATGACCTCCTTGTTGGCGAAACCGGTCACGCGGACGATTTGCCCCGTTCCCGGTGTCGGAAACGGATGGCCGGTCGTATTCTCCAGCACGTACATCCGCGCGCGGTTGTCGAAGGCGACGCCGAGCACGGTGGTCAGCCCCCACACGACCGGTTGAATCTGGCCGCTTGGGGTGAGCTTGTAGATCTTTGACGAGCCGCTCTGGATCGGGAACGGGTTGAGATTGCCGACGTAGAAGTTGCCGTGATACGCGATCGCGGTCGGGACGATATGCCCCTGGCTGGCGGAGATGTCGGCGACCCGGGTAATTTGGCCGCCGGTCGTCACGCGGACGAGTTCGCCATGATTGGGCTCGACCGCATAAAAGGATCCGCGCTCGGCAACCATGCTGTACCAGGTTCCGTCGGGCTCGAAATCATCGGGCTCGGGGTGCGCGACCGGGTGGGATTGCTGGAATGCGCTGAGATCGGCGATGAGGCTGGTGCTGCCGTTGCCGTTCACCCGGTAAATGCCATTGGTCGAATTGAGCACGCCGTGCGAGCAACCGGCCCCGCCGAGCAGCGCGTAGAGCGTGTTGCCGATAAATGCCACGTCGGCCACGCCGCTGACGAGGCCGCCCTGACCAGCTGAGATCTGGCTCGACGGGAAGCTGTCGACGACGGTCGCGCGGACGTGATTCACGACCTTGGAAATGCGGCCGCCCGTTGCGCTCCCGGTGTACGGGCCGACAGGCGCCGGCACCTGATCGCATTGGCCGACGGTCGAGTTCGTCCCCCCGGGGCCACCTTCGGCGACGTAAAGATTTCCGTCGGGTCCGAATTTCAGCCCGCGAGGATTGTTGAATCCCGTGGCATAGACCGAGATAACCGCGGTCGAACTGGCCGTCGCGGGCTTGGCGAATGCGACGGGGGCAGTGACCAGGGGAAATGCCAGCGTAGCAACGGCCAAGATGCTCGTGCCCGACAAGGCACGCCGATAGAGTCGAACCTGTTCCTTCATCTTGATGCTCCTTTCCTCTTGGAGAGACGATCACTTAATGCTTACCGTACCAACATGGCCATTAAGATGCTCAGGCAGAGAGCGTGGTGCCGCAGGCGGGAAAAATAATGCGAGTCATCACTTGCTAACAGCAACTCAAACATCGACGCGTGGTTCAACCCGCAGCATCGCAAGGGCAATCCGCGTAACTATAGTTTCCGGAGTCGTGCCGAATTAGGCGCATGTACTATGAAGGAACCAAATTGCTGTCAACAATTATTAAATGGGGGCAAGGTTGGTTGCCAAAGTCGACTACGGCCTGTCCGTGATAATGTGATTCAAAACGAAAATACCGGATTCCTTTCGAAGAACGAAAACCGCTGACACGCGAGTTGACGGGTGACATCGTTGCCCGGAAGACAGGATCATGACGGTCTATCTCACCTTGTTCGCGATTGTGCTCGGCGTGAACCTGTTGCCGGCGTTCGGCCCGCCGACCTGGTCGATCATCGTGCTGTATGGGCTGAATTCGCAACTGCCGCTGCCGGGGTTGGTGCTGACCGGGGCGGTGGCGGCAGCGATCGGGCGGTTCGGGCTGGCGCATGGCTTTCGCCTGCTGCGCGGGCATATTCCGGAGCGGATGGCGAAGAATGTCGCCGCCGCCGGACGGCTGCTCCAGCGCCGGAAGCGGAACACCTTCCTCGCGCTCGGGTTGTTCGCCTTGTCGCCCGTTCCGTCGGCGCAGTTGTTCGAGGCGGCGGGGCTCGCGGGGGTACGACTGCTGCCGTTTACCGCAGCCTTCTTCGGCGGTCGGCTGGTCTCCTATTCGCTCTATGCGGCGACCGCGAAGGGACTGGAGAAAAGCTCGCTCGGCGACACATTCAGGCATTCGCTGACCAGCCCGACCGCAATCGCGATCGAGGTGGTGATGCTGTTGCTGTTGTTCGGCCTGACCCAGTTCGACTGGGAGAAGTATTTCGGTGAAGACCCGACGAAGCGCTGAGCAGCTTGTCTAGCGAGCCAGCGTCCGCGCGATCCGGGCGCGTCGTTCGATCACCCGGTAATAGGCCGCTTCGACTGCCGCATTGATGCGCAACCAGTCCTGCGTTTCGGCATAGGCGAGGCCATGCTTGCCGTGGGCGCGGCGCAGGTCGGGATCGCGGATATAGGCTTCGAGGGCGTCGGCATATTGTTCGATCTCGCCCGGCTCGACGAGGCTGCCGGTGTCTCCGTCGCGGACAATGTTGCTCGCGCCCGTAGCGGCGGCGGCGACGACCGGCAGCGCGCAGGCCATCGCTTCAAGGGTGACATTGCCGAACGCCTCGGTCACCGACGGGTTGAGGAAGATGTCGGCGCTGGCGAGCGCGCGGGCGAGGTCGGGGCCAACCTGCTGGCCGGTAAAGATGGCCTTGGGCAGTCGCTCGGCGAACCAGGCGCGCGCCGGGCCGTCGCCGATCGCGAGCACCTTGTGCGACACGCCGCGCTCGTCGAGCAGGTCGCAGGCGTCGGAGAAGACGTCGAGGCCCTTTTCCAGCACTAGCCGACCGAGGAAGGCGATTACCACGTCGTTGTCGGCGATGCCCTGCGAGCGGCGCCAGGCGAGGTCGCGGCGGCCGGGGTTGAACTGCTCGCGATCGACCCCGCGCGACCACAGGAAGATGGTCCGGTTCATCCGCTGGGCGCGGAGCACGGCGGCGGTCGATTCGGCCGGGGCGAGGAGGGCGTCGCACTTGCGGTAGAGGCGGCGCATCAGGGCACGCAGGGCCGGTTCGAATAGCTGGAGGTGGTAGTAACTGAGGTAGGTCTCGAACCGCGTGTGGATCGAGGCGACCACCGCGACTCCGTTGCGGCGAGCCCAGCCGACAGCCTTGCGCGCTGCCATGTCGGGGCTCGAGATATGGATGATGTCGGGGGCGAAGTCGGCGAGGTCCTTGAGCGTGGCGCGCGGCAGGCCAGTCGGGAAGCGATATTCGGGTCGTTTGGGGATTGCAAAGGAGGGGATGCTCACGAGGTCCCCGACCGGGGCGAAGGCGGGCGTGTCGGTGGTCGGCGAATAGATGCGCACCGCGTGGCCTTGACCAAGGAGGTAGCCAACGAGGCGATTGAGCGCCTGGTTCGCGCCGTCGCGGACATAGTTGTAATTGCCCGAGAGGAGGGCGATGCGGAGCGGCGCAGGCATGGTCAGCGGCATAGCGCCGTCGCGCGGCGGGGGCTAGGCCGGGCGCGATGACGCTTAAATCGTCGATGGCGCCGGTCGGGGCGCGGGATGCGCGGCTGCTACTGCTTGGCAGCCTGCCGGGTGATGCGAGCCTCGCGGCGCAATGCTATTATGCGCATCCGACGAACCAGTTCTGGAGGTTGCTTGGGACAGCGTTGGGGGAGGGGTTGGCACAGCTCGCCTATGACGAGCGGCTGACGCGGCTGGCGGTGCGCGGGGTGGCATTGTGGGACGCGGTCGAGCGCGCCGAGCGGCCCGGAAGCCTCGACGGGGCGATCCGCGGGGCGACGCACAATGCGCTGGCCGAATTCGTCGCCGGGCACCCGCGGCTGGCGGCGATCGGGTTCAACGGGAAGGCGTCGGCCCGGATCGGGCGGCGGGCGCTTGGCGATATACGCGGAGTGACGCTGATCGACCTGCCGTCATCGAGCGCGGCCCATACGATTGGGTTGGGGGCGAAGACGGAGCGGTGGCGGGTCTTGGCAGGGTTCGCCGATCCCGGGTAAAGGATGGCGATGAGCGACGGACCCGAAGACATCGACGAGGCCGACCTCGAGACAAGCGACGACGAGCGCGATCCTTCGCTGAGCCTCGTCGACGAGGCGCTGGTCGCGGGGAATATTGCCAATACCAATGGCTTGCTGGTAATCCTGGCGAAGCTGGTGTCGAAGGGGATCTTCGACCAAGACGATTTGAAGGCGTTCTCTGACAGCTATTCGAAGCCGCTCGACCATGAGCATATACGCGAAAATGAGCTAGTGACGCAGATGCAGGACCAGATGGAGTCGACGCTGGCCGAGCTGATGCGGTTCCTGGCGGCGGCGAAGTAAACCACTCCACCCCCTCCCTTTCAGGGCCGGGCGTTGCTATATGGCGGTCATGACGCTGCTTGCAGGATTTTTGCTGTTCTTCGCCACCGTCGCGGTGATGGAGGGGGTCGCTTATGTCGCGCATCGGTGGGTGATGCACGGGCGGCTCGGCTGGTGGTTGCACGAGAGTCATCATCGTGAGCGCAGCGGGATGTTCGAGCTCAACGACTTTTACGCGGTGATCTTCGCGGGCCCCTCGATCCTGCTGCTGGCGGGCGGGGTGCGCTGGGGGTGGGGCGACTGGGCGACGTGGACCGGGGCCGGGATCGCCGCTTATGGCGCGATTTACTTCGTTTTTCACGACGTCATCGTCCACCGTCGCATGGCGCACCGGATCGTGCCGCGATCGACCTATTTCAAGCGGATCGTCCAAGCGCACCGGATCCACCACGCGGTCGAGACGCGCGAGGGGACGGTCAGTTTCGGTTTCATCTATGCCCCGCCGGTCGAGCAGCTGAAGGCGGCGCTCGCGGCAAGCGGCCGCGCCGGGATCAGGGCGCCCAAGCGGGTTATCGCTTCGGAGCCCTCTGAAGCGTGAATTCCCTGCTCAACCTGGCACGCGCGTCCACAGCCCCTCGCGGCTGACCTGTTGCGGGGTGCGAAGCGAGTCCGCCAGCGCCATCAGGACCAGCCCGAATTTCTCGCGGCGGGGGATCGATATGCGCCGGTCCCATGCCTTGTCGCCAAGCGCGACGGCCCGCTCGGCCACCGCGCCATAGATGCGCGCGGCGGCGAGAACCGCCCAGCGGCTACGGAAGGGCAGGCGGGCGGCACCCACTTTCGAGCTCAGGCGATAGCGGTCGGCAAGCGTGGCAAGACGCTTGGCGATCCGGGCAAGGGCGGGGCGGTGTGACGGGTCCTGAAGGTCGGCGCCGGCCAGGCCTTCCTCTGCCAGCCAATCGTCGGGCAAATAGCGCCGCCCGACCTTTGCGTCGTCGACGACGTCGCGCGCGATATTGGCCAGCTGGAAGGCGATGCCGAGGTCGGCGGCGCGGTCGAGCGTGTCGCGCTCGGATCCGGAGACGCCCATGATGTACGCCATCATCACGCCGACCGCACCGGCGACCTGATAGCAGTAGCTGAGCAGCGCCTCCTCGTCTGACGGGGTCCACCCGGTCGCATCACGCGCAAAGCCCGCGAGGTGGTCGGCGGCGAGACCGGGCGGGATGGCGCATTCGGCGGCGACCACGGCGAAGGCGTCGAACGCGGCGAGGCCGGTCGGCTTGCCGGCCAGCGCGGCGGCGGTGGTCGCCTTGAGAAAGGCGATGCGGTCGGCCGGATCGTCGGGGGTGGCCGCGTCATGGCCGAGCGTCTGGCCGTCGGTGACATCGTCGCACGCGCGGCACCACGCGTAGAGCAGCCAGCTACGCTCGCGGGTTTGCTCGCCGAAGATCTGGCTGGCAAAGCGGAAGCTCTTCGAGCCCTGGGCGATGATCCGTCCCGACTCCTCGACCAGCCGTTGGCGTTCCCGATTGCTCATTCGAGCATCAGCCGCGCCGTCGCCTCCGCGCTGCCGACGACGCCGGGGATACCTGCGCCCGGGTGGGTGCCTGCGCCCACGAAGTACAGGTTCGAGATCTTGTCATCGCGGTTGTGCGTGCGGAACCACGCGCTCTGGGTGAGCACAGGTTCGAGGCTGAACGCCGATCCGAGGTGCGCGGCGAGGTCGCCCTTGAAGTCGGCCGGGGTGTAATGGAAGCGGGTGCGGATGCGGCTGCGGATATCGGGGATCAGCCGCGCCTCGAGCGTGTCGATGATCGTATCGGCATAGGCTTCGCCGTCCTTCTCCCAATCGACGTCCGCCTGGCCCATGTTGGGGACCGGGGCGAGGGCGTAGAAGGTTGAGCAGCCTTCTGGCGCCATCGATGGATCGGTGATCGTCGGGTGGTGGAGGTAAAGCGCCGGGTCGGCGGCCAGCTTGCCGTTGTTGTAGATGTCGTCGAGCAGGCCTTTGTAGCGCGGGCCGAACAGGATCATGTGGTGGGGGATGTCGGGGCAGCTGCCCTCGAGCCCGAAGTGGAGCACGAACAGCGACGGCGAATAGCGCTTTTTCTTGAGCGCCTTGACCTGCTTCGGGCCGCGGGAGTCGCCTTCGATCAGGCCATAGGTGTGGACGATGTCGCCGTTCGAGGCGACGGCATCGGCCTCGGCGCGGAAGCCTGATCTGGTGCGAACCGCGCGGGCCTGGCCATCGACGACCTCGATCGCCTCGACCGGGTCGTCGAGGCGCAGGACGCCGCCGATGCGCTCGAACTGCGTGACCATCCCGGCGATGAGCTGGTTGGTGCCACCCTTGGCGAACCACACCCCGCCGTCGCGCTCGAGCTTGTGGATCAGCGCGTAGATCGACGAGCAGGTCATCGGATTGCCGCCGACGAGGAGCGTGTGGAAGGATAATGCCTGACGCAAATGTTCGTCCTGCACAAAGCTTGAGACAATCGAATAGACGCTACGCCAAGCCTGGTACTTGGCCAGTGCGGGGGCCGCCTTGAGCATGTCGCCGACCTTGAGGAAGGCCTTGGTGCCAAGCTTCTCATAGCCTTCGTGGAAGACCCCGGCGGCGTAGTCGAGGAACTTCTTGTAGCCCTCGACGTCAGCCGGGTTGAGCGCGGCGATCGACTTGAACAGGCTTTCGTCGTCATTGGTGTAGTCGAACCGCGTGCCGTCGGGCCAGTCGAGCGCATAGAAGGGTGTAACCGGGAGGAGCGTGACGTCCTCGGCCATGTCATGACCCGACAGGCGCCAAAGCCGCATCAGGCAGCCAGGATCGGTGATGACGGTCGGGCCGGCGTCGAACATGTGACCGTCGCGCTCCCAATGATAAGCGCGCCCGCCGGGCTTGTCGCGGGCTTCGACGATGGTGGTTTGCACGCCGCCGGACTGGAGCCGGAGGGCGAGGGCGAGGCCGCCGAAGCCAGCGCCGATGACGATTGCACTCTTCACAATTTCTCCCCAAGCGCCGCGATCGCGCGCGAGACAGATACGGGTGGTTTGCCGGCGAGGATGCGCACCCGGTCCGCTACCGTCGATCTTCCGGAGTAGAACCGGGCGATCAGCGGGGCAGGCAGGCGATAGAAGCGCTCGAGGATGCGATAGCGTTCCGGCGGGTCGGCGGCGCGGAACAGCATTTTCGCGAGCAGCCGGTCGAAGCGTCCGCGCTTCCAGCGGGCTTGCGCGCGGGTGCGGGTCGCGGGGCCAAGGGTTGCATCGAGCGGGGCCTCGCGGACGAGCCAGATGGCGAAGCGCACCGCGTCAGGGAGCGAGTAGCTGGTGAGCGGGTGGAACAGGCCACCGCGGACTCCGGCGCGGGCGACGGGGTCGATAGCGGGCCAGAAACGGTCGAAGTCGCCGGCCATGACCACCGGGAGCACGCCGATCTCGGCACGCGACACGCTGGCGACGGCCCATCCCTGTGTGGCGGCGTAAGTGGTGATGCGGCTGGCCAGATCGGCGCGATCGAGTTCGGGGCCATCGGTATAATATGTGTCCTCGACGAACAGTTCGGTCGGCGAGAAGGGCAGGGAGTAGACAAAGCGATAGCCGTCGGCTTGATCGACCCGTGCGTCCATCACGATCGGTTCGGCCAGGCCGTGGCCAGCAGGGATGGTCAGCAATTGGCCCACGAACTTCTGCCAGCCGCAGGCGAGGTGGGCTGGGGGCGCGGTAAAGCCGCGCGCGTCGAGCACGGCGGTCGCTTCGAGCAGGCGGCCGTCGTCGAGTGTAACGCAGGTTGTGGTGAGCTCGGTGGCGCTGGCGTGGACGATTGCGTCGGCTGGCAAGGCCGCCCGCACTTGCGCGTCGAGGCAATCGCTGGGGATGCTGTTGTAACCCTCGGTGAGGCGCCGGTCATGATTGGGGAAGCGGACCCAATAGGCCGGCCAGCGATGCGCGATCAACGGGTCGACCAACGCCCGCCCGTCCCCGGTCACGTCGGCATCGAAGAAAGACCAGAGGTGGTTGCCGCCGATCGCCACGCCAGGTTCGACCAGCGTGATCGCGACGTCGGGGCGATGCTTCGCCAGCGCGAGTGCGCAGAGGCCACCGGCCAGGCCGCCGCCAACGACGATGAGGGAAGGAGGTGGCATTGTTGCGGCCCTTAGCGGGGCTCGTTGTCATGGGCCACCCCCACCCCCTCCCATTCGCGAAAGGGATCGCGTAGGGCTCTGCCGATGATCGCCCTGCTCCTCTCCGCTGCCGCGATGACCGTCATCGTCGCGGTGCGCTATCTCGTCACCAGCGGCGGGTTCGCGCTGTGGACCGCGCGGCGCTTTCCGCGGCGGCTGGCCGGTCAGCGCGCGCAGGTTCGCCGCGAAATCGGGTGGAGCTTAGCTTCGGCTGCGATTTACGGCGCGCCGGCGGGGATCGTCGCATGGGGCTGGCAGCGACACGGATGGACGCAAATCTACACCGATGTCGCCGCTCGCCCGCTGTGGTGGTTGCCGCTGAGCGTCGCCATCTATCTGTTCGCGCACGACAGCTGGTTTTACTGGACCCATCGCTGGATGCACCGGCCAAGACCGTTCCGGATCGCCCACGCGGTCCATCACGCCAGCCGCCCGCCGACCGCGTGGGCGGCGATGAGTTTTCATCCGTGGGAGGCGCTGACCGGGGCGGTGGTGATCCCGGCGCTGGTCTTCCTCGTGCCGATCCACGTCGGCGCGCTCGGGCTCGTGCTCGCCATCATGACACTGATGGGCGTAACCAATCATATGGGGTGGGAGATGTTCCCCCGCGCCTTCGTTCATGGAAAGGCCGGGCAATGGCTGATAACGGCAAGTCATCATGAGCTTCATCACCAACGCTATCGCTGCAATTACGGCCTTTATTTCCGGGTCTGGGATCGCCTTTGCGGCACCGACGAAGGGCTTGGGAGCTTCGCCGAGGCGCGTCCTCGCGCTCGGAGCGGCGATGCTCGCGACGGCGGCGACCTCGCCGGTCCCGCTCCCCGCGCCGCCACTGGCCAACCTGCGGGTTGACGTCGAGGGGTTGCGCGACCGCAAGGGGCACCTGTTGTTTTGCCTGACCCGGCAGACCAAGGACTTTCTTTCGTGCGACAAGGACCCCACCGCGATCCACGCCAGCGTCGCGGCGGATACGGCGGCGATCAATTTCGAGAATATGGCGCCGGGCGAGTGGGCGCTGCTGATGATCCACGACAGCAACGGCAACGGCAAGCTCGACAAACGGTTCGGGATTCCGCGCGAGGGTTTCGGTTTCTCCGGCAATCCGGCGATCCGCTTCGGTCCGCCGAGCGCGGGTGCCGTCCGCTTTGCGCTTCCGTCGGGAATCAGCGAACAGCGGCTCAAGATGCGCTATATTTTATAGAGGCTGATCATATGCTCAGCCGCCGCCGGCCGCCGCGAGAGTCTTGCGCGCGGCGATGAGGTGGGGAAGGTCGATCATCCTGCCGTCGAGGCCGAGCGTTCCCGCCCCCGGATTGGCCGCGAACGTCTCGACAATGCGCGTTGCCCATGCGAGCGCAGCCGCCGACGGGGTATAGCAGCGGTTGATCGTCTCGACCTGTCCCGGGTGGATCGCCAGTCGCCCGAGAAAGCCGTCGCGACGTGAGCGGCGGCAGTCGCGCTCGAGCCCCTCACGGTCGCGGAAGTCGGCGTACAGCGTGTCGATCGGCGTGGTGCGGGCGGCGCTGGCGGCGAACAGCGCCAGGCTGCGGACCAGCGCATAGGGCTCCGTCCAATCGCCCGCCTCGTCGCGGTTGCCGGTCGACCCGACCGCGGCGGCGAGATCCTCCGCGCCCCAGGTCAGCGCGGCGAGACGGGGATGCGCCGGGGCATAGCTGCCCAGCGAGAAGACGGCGGTCGGTGTTTCGGTCGCGACGACCGCGATCTTCACGCTGCCATTGGTCATGCCGGCCTTCGCCTCGCGCTCCTCGATCGCGGCGGCGAGCCGTACGACGTCGGGGCCACCCTCGGGCTTGGGCAGGAGAATGCCATCGAGCCCGGGGCGGACGACCGCGTCGAGATCGGTCATGGTCAGCCCGCCGTCGAACGGGTTGACGCGGACCCACAACGACCAGTCGCGCGCCTCACGCCGACCGATCAGTTCGGCGACATGGCTCCGCGCCGCGTCCTTGCTGGCGGCGGCGACCGAATCCTCAAGGTCGAAGATCAGTACGTCGGCGCCGCTGGTCGCGGCCTTCGCAGCTTTCTTCTCGCTGTCGCCGGGCACGAACAGCCAGCTGCGCATGGTCATGCCGGGGTCATCATCATCAGGGCGACACGGTGGCATTTGCAGACGATGTCGTCGTGCTGGTTATAAGCGACGTGGAGGAAGGTCACGAGGCCCTGGGTCGGGCGCGACTTGCTTTCGCGCAGTGCCATGACCTCGGTCTCGGCGCGGATCGTGTCACCGGAGAAGACCGGTTTGGGGAAGCTCGTATGCTCGAAGCCCAAGTTGCCGACCGTCGTGCCGAAGGTCGTGTCGATCACCGACAGCCCGATCACCAGTCCGAGCGTAAACAGCGAGTTCATCAGCGGCCGGCCGAACTCGGTCCCCTTGGCATATTCGTGATCGATATGGATCGCCGCCGGGTTCATCGTCAGCGTCGAGAACAACATATTATCCATGTCGGTAACGGTCCGCCTCACCTCGTGGACGAAGCGCTGACCGATGCTGAACTGATCGAAATAAAGTCCCGCCATATCACCTCGCAACGTTGCCAATGATCATGGCTCACAGGCGGCGCCCTGTCACCCCTCGGGCGACTGTCCGGTCTCGACTGCCCCGAGCCATTGCCGCAGCTCGTCCTACCCGCCAGAAAGCGTCGCGACGACAAAGAGGAGAGGCTGGCATGAGCGCAATGAGCATGGCTGATTGGGACGCAACTGAAACAGCGGCCGCGATTAAATCCGGAGCGGTTTCGCCGCTCGAGGTCATCGACGCCGCTATCGCACGAGCCGAAGCCCTTAATCCTAAACTGAACTTCTTGGTCGCCGAAGACTTCGAACGAGCCCGGATCCGAGCGCGAGCGGCGGTCCGCGACCTGCCCTTCGCCGGAGTACCCTTTCTCATCAAAGACCTCGACGATTTGACCGGTGTTGCCACACGTTCCGGGACGCGTGCGACAGCGGGCCTCCCACCGGCGGCTCGACAATCCCCACTTGTCGACACCATGCTTGCCGCCGGACTTAATCCGATCGGCAAGAGCTCGACACCCGAGCACGGTTTCCTTCCGACCACTGAGCCGTTGGCGTTTGGTCCGACACGTAACCCGTGGGATCCGACCCGGTCGGCAGGCGGCTCATCAGGCGGGGCGGCGTCGGCGACAGCTGCTCATGTCGTGCCGTTCGCGCATGCGAGCGACGGTGGCGGGTCAATTCGAATTCCTGCAAGTTGTTGTAATTTGTTCGGACTCAAGCCGTCGCGCGGCCGCACGATGGCAACGGATCCGGGGCATTTCCCGTTTCCGCTCAGCGTTCAGCTATGTGTTTCGCGCACTGTCAGAGACAGCGCCGCATTGCTTGCAGTGGTAGAAGCGCACGGTTCGGGTCTGCCGCGGGTTGGCATGATAAGCGGTCCGTCGACCAAACGGCTACGCATCGGCATGGTGCTCGACAGCGTTTCGGACCAATCTCCGGACGCCGAAGTCGCCGCGGCAATCGAAGGAATGGCGACACTGCTTGGTGATCTTGGCCACCGTGTCGAACCAACAGCTTGGCCGAAGCCATTTGCCGGCATGGCGAGCGCATTCCTGCTCACTTGGTCGAAGGGCGCGGCGAATATTCTCTTGGAAACCGGCGAACGATTAGGTCACGCTGCAGGCTTTGAAGACGTTGAACCCTTCAGTCTCGCGATGGCCGCAATCGTCGAGGGCGCTCCTGCGGGTGCCGTTGACCATGCTGTTGCTTACCTCACGTCGATCCGGGGAGCGTACGATGCCTGGTTCGGGCAGTACGATGTGATACTGTCGCCGGTCCTGTCGTTGCCGCCACCCGAGATTGGCTGGCTCGCAGCGGACCTTCCCGTCGACATCCTGGCAGAACGGCTCACCCGCTACGTTGGCTACACCACGCCGCATAACGTCGTCGGTGCGCCCGCGATGAGTGTGCCAAGTGCTTGGTCCGCTGCCGGCTTGCCGATCGGAGCGCAGTTCGGTGCACCGGTCGGGGGGGAGGCGGCTTTGCTCGGACTTGCTTACGAGCTTGAGGCGGCGCGGCCTTGGAATGGACGAAGACCAACAATGCTTGCTTAGACCAACTGGAAAACGTTGGATTTGCGATAATTTTGGCCGTTCAATCGCGCTTTCGGAAATTTTAATGCGGCCGTTAGGACATAGAGTCGTAGTCCATGCCTACTTTTAAGACTTCAAAGGCAGAGCGCTCCGCCGCGAAGGTGCCGCTCGTTTCAGCGTGGGAAATCCTGACCGCAATGTCACGCGCGCTAAGCAATGATGCGAATGGGCATTGCGAGACGTGTCCACCGCAAGGGCCGAACCGACCGCCCCTCATCGAATGGCCTGCGATGTCGGATGCCATCGTGCAACTAGCGATACGGTCGCCGATGAATTTGCCTGCTGGCGCGACCATCCTAACATCTTTGCCACCTGCTGCGTTACGGAGGCGCACAGGACTTAAACAAGGGGTAGGAATATGCGCAGATTCATCGTCGCGGCCACGGTCATGTCCGCACTCGCTAGTCCGGCTTTGGCGCGGGACGGCGCTCCCTATGTTGGCGTCGAGGGCGGCATCCTGTTCCCGCGCAACACCGCCTACAACGTGATTTCGACCCGTGTTCAGTCGGTGCCGACTGGTGGCGGGTTGCTTGGGCAGACGGTCACGACAAGCAACAACAGCTACGGCAGCGGGTTCGTTACGGATTACAAGAAGGGCGTCGATCTCGACGTGATCGCCGGCTACGACTTTGGTTTTTTTCGGCTTGAGGGCGAGCTCGGCTACAAGCGCACTCGCGCTAAGAGCTTCACCGCCAGTCCGGCGCTGCTGGCCGCGATCAACACCGCGCCGATCAGCGGCGTTACGTCGAGCAGCTTTGCTTTTGACGATCGCACGCGCGTCATGTCGGCAATGCTCAACGGCCTCATCGACTATGACATCGCCCCCGGCCTTCGTATCTACGGCGGCGGCGGTGTGGGCCGGGCCCGGGTCAAGACGTTCGGCCAGCGCCATAGCGCCATGGCTTACCAGTTGATCGCCGGCGTCTCGACGGCGATCAGCCCCAACATCGATCTGGGGCTGAAATATCGCTATTTCCAGACGAAGCGCCTGCGCTTCTCGAACGGTGCCGCGTTCTCGGATCCAGTGACGGGCGCGACTTCGGTTTCGACATTTGCTGAAACCGGCAAGTTCCGCTCGCATAGCCTGCTGGCGAGCTTGATCTTCAACTTCGGCGGTGTCGAGGCCGCCCCACCGCCGCCGCCGCCGCCGATGGTCGAAGCGCCCCCGCCACCGCCACCGCCAGCGACCCAGACTTGCGCCGATGGGTCGGTGATCGACATGGCCGCCGCCTGCCCGGTTCCGCCGCCCCCGCCGCCACCGCCTCCGCCGCCGCCGTCGACGGGCGAACGGGGCTAGTTCATGCGGTTCGGACTGATCGTCGCAAGCGTATCGCTGGCCCTGTCGCTCGGTGGTTGTATGACCGAGCGGGCAGGGCCGAATGTGGATCGCACACCGCTTGCGCTCGCTGCGGTGCGCCACGTCACGACGCCGAGCGGGCTCGCTTATCATGTCGTGCGCAAGGGTCCGAAAACGGGGCGGGTACCGGTCGAGGGCGAGACGGTAACGTTCGATTATGAAGGCAAGTTGCTGGACGGCACCGTGTTCGACAGCAGCTTTGCACGCGGTAAGCCAATCAGTGGCGCGGTCGGCCAGTTCGTCCCTGGTTTCAACGAGGCGCTCAAGCTAATGCGACCGGGCGACGAGTGGGTCGTGTGGATACCGCCGGCGCTTGGCTATGGCGCGCAGGCGGCGGGTCCGATCCCGGCCAATAGCACGCTTCGCTTTCGCATGGCGCTGCGCTCGGTTGCTACTCCTTAGCCAGAAAGACAATATCGCTGACCAGCCGCTGGCCGTCCGACCGGCCGAGCTGGATGATGATGTCGAGCACCGAGCGCATGTAGGCTTTCAGTTCCTCGCGGCCGAGGTCGGTCCCGGCCTGCGCCGCGATCAATGCGAGCTGCTCAAGCGCGCCGTCGGGCGAACTGGCATGGATGGTGGTGATCGATCCCGGGTGACCGGTGTTGACCGCGCGCAGGAAACTCAGGGCCTCCACGCCGCGGATTTCGCCCATGATGATCCGGTCGGGGCGAAGCCGAAGCGCCGCCTCGAGCAGGTCGGCGGCGCTGACCGACGCTTCGCCAAGCCGCCCGCGTACCGCGACCAGCCCGACCGCGTTGGCGTGGGTCAGCTGAATTTCGGGGGTGTCTTCAATCAGCACGATCCTCTCGTCTGCCGGCGCTTCCTTGAGTAGCGCATTGAGCAGCGTAGTCTTGCCGGTTGCGGTGCCTCCCGAAATGAGGATCGACTTGCGTGCACGAACCGCTGCGGCGAGGAAGCCGCGCACGTCGCCCGACGCGAGCTGGGCTTTCAACGCGAGGTCGGTCGCGGCCTGTGACAGCGCCGCTTCACCGACCCGGTCGAAGGCGCCGGCAGTAAGATAGTCGTCGAGGGTCAGGTCGGGGACGACATGCTTGCGCACCGCGACGCAGACGTGGCCACGGGTCGCTGGGGGCGCACAGACCTGGACCCGCGCGCCGCTCGGCAGGGTGGCAGCGAGAAGCGGATGCTCGCGGCTGATGCCCTGGTCGGTGGCAGCGGCGATCTGGCGCGACAGGCGCCACAGCGCGTCGTCGTCGAGCCGCGGATCCTCGTGGCGTTCGATCCCGTGGGAAGTTTCGAGCCACAGCTCGCCGGGGCGGTTGATGTAGACATCGGTGACATCGTCGCGTGCCAGCGACGCGGCCAGCGGCGCAAGGAAGGCATCGAGGAACAGGAGCGGCTGGCTGTTCATAACGGGGTCAAATGGTCGGACCGACGGCGGAGAAATCGAGGTCGCGCGCAACGAAGATGCGCACTGTTGCACCCTGCCGGGTCTTGATGGTCGGAGCGATGTCGCTGCCCTTCGATGCTTGGCCGGCAAGCGACGTCGCTTCGTTCGAGCTGCTGACGATCACGGTCGACCCGCGCGTCTGAGACTGGGTGAAAGCGTTGAGGCCCCCGGTCAGCACTGACAGCAGGATCGCGCCGCCGAACCGCTGGAGGAAATGGCGGTTGACCTTGCCGCCTAGTCCGCCGCGACCAAGGTCATCGACCGCTGGTGAGGCGAGCGAAACCGAGACGCCATCGGGCCGGATGAGTCGGTTCCAGACGATGAAGATCCGGCTCGCGCCTTGCGCCACGCCCGAATTATATTCGCCGATGACGTGGCTTCCGGCGGGGATCAGCACCTGGCTGCCGTCGAACGACAGGACGTCGCGGGTGACGATGGCGCGCGCAAAACCGGGCAGGTCCGAGTTGAGGGCGGTCTCCATCACCGCGCCGATGATCGTGCCCTGGACAACGAGCAAATCCTGGTTGGGTAGGCGCTGGGCCCGCGCGACCTCCGTCTCCTTGTTGCCAGCTCGGCTGGAAAAACGCTCGTTCGAATTAAGATCGCGCGCGACGGGATCGATCGACGCGATGGGCACGATCGTTTCGGGGATGGCAGGTGGGCCGGCCGCGACGATCGCGGCACCCGTCGGGTCCTGAAGCGACGCGGTTTGAAACAATGTCGCCGCAAGGGGCATCGCGCTTTCGTTGAACGATGTCTGGCCCAAGCGAGGACCATCGCCGCCGGTCCGAGCGGGCGGCAGATCGACAATCAGTGCTGGGGCCGCGATCCGCGCGCGCGCGCGATCAGCGGCACCATTGTCGGAGCGTGGAGCGCGAACCACTGGGATGAGACCGTAAGTTCGCTGAGACTGCATCGGCACGGCGATGACCGGAATCGGTTGCGTCGTCGGGATCGGGATCGGGACGATGGTCGTCGGGGTAGCAAGGATCGCTGGCGGGGGAGGCGCGGGCGCGGTGATCGTGGTCGTGCGCAGCGGGGGCAGGGCCGTGGCCTGCTCCTCGCGCGCGGCGCGGTGACTGGCGAGGCTGGCGAACACCGCTGTCCCAATCACACCAAGCCCGAGTGCGAAGGGCGCGATTTTAGTTCGCGATGCCTTGCGCGCGACGCGGGGAATCTTGACAGGGGGAAGCTCGGTCATCGCTGATATGTCCTTGTGACGGTCGCGAAGTGGGTGCCGGAGCGGAGGATGAAGCGCTGGCCCATCTGCTGGACGACCTGAATTCGGCCGCGGGTTGCGACATTCACCAGTGATTCGTCGTTCTTGCCCGGGCCCCAGGCGAAGATCGCGGGGAAAGGCGTATCCTCGGCGAACTCGAAATAGGTCTGGCGGCCATCGTTCCATACCCGGGCCGGCATGACTGCAGGGTCACCCAAGCGGGAGTAGCTGAAGTCGAGCTTGACCGGCGGCGGGGGTGGGGGCTCGGGGAGGGTTTCGACAATCGGCGGCGGGGGATAGTCGAAGTGCAGCACCCATGGCGTGCGTCGTTCGCGCGGTCCGGTCGACAGCGAAAAGGCATAACGTCGCAGGCTGGTAACGACGGTCATATTGGTCGCGCCATTGCGCAGCAGGGGCTTGAGGAACAGCATCCGGGCTCGCTTGTTCGGGGTCACCTGCCACGCCAGGCTGTCGCCAATCGAGACATTCTCGATCCGCTCGTCACCGCCGAATTCGATCATGACCTGCCAGCCGAGCGCGCCGTGCAGCGCGACGACCTGCTCGGGATCGAACTGCACGCGCTGGATGTGCGGATCGACCGGACCGGGGCGGGGTAGGGTTTCGGCGGTGAGCGCGAATAGGCTCAGGGCAAGCAGCAGGATACGCTTCACTGGGTCATCCCTTCGGCATCGCGGCGATAGCGAGTGACCTCGAACCCGAGTGGATTCTCGAACCGGTCGGCTGCCCGCAGCGGCTTGTCGCTGAAGCCGTAGGTGATGGCGCTGACATAGGGTGTCGAGCTGACCCCGCGTCCACCCGCAACAGTACGGTCGAGGTCATAGCGGACCAGCGCCGTTCCCGCCGCGGTCAGCGACACGCTCTTGATCCGCACCGCGAGCGTGTCCCCGGGCGACAGGGTGTGGAGCGGGCTGGCCGGGTTGGCCGCGGCCATCGAGGCGATGTAGGCGGTGCGCACGTCGGGGCCGGACAACAGCTGGACCCGGCGATAATTGGCGGCGAGGTCGCTCGCGTCGAAGGTTTCACGAACGCGGACATAGTTGGCGAGCTGCGCCTGGATGACCGCTTCGTTCTGGGTCAGCCGGCCGTTGGCGACGGTGGTCGCGACCTCGACCGCGCCAGTCTGCTTGTCGACCGTGAGGACATAGGGCTGGACGGTCTTCAGCGGGACCAGCATCGCCAGCGCGAGGGCGAGCACCAATGCGATTGCCCCGGCAACCCCGGCTACAGTCCAGGCGAGTTTGCGCGCCTTGCGCTCGGACTCGACGCGCTCGTCGGCCCAGCCTTGCGCTGCGGCGTAATATTTATCGTGTTCGGTCATATATCCCTGCGGGCTGCGGCGCGAGAAGCGCGCGGAAGACGGGTACGCGGTGGTGGTAGATAAGGTCGCGAGCCCGCTTCGGACGGATTCGACGCGCTTGTGGCGCCCGCAATGGTGGTGCTGCTGCTGTGGATCTCACGCGAGCCGCGGGAGGCCGCCGCGACCGTACGCTGGGTGCTTTCTTCGGCGTCGCGTCGTGCCGCGCTTTCGAGCGCGCGCGCCACAGGGGTTACGGCGGCCGAGCGGGGGCCGGATAGCAACAGGGGACGCTCAGCGGCGATCGCGGAGGGAGCCGCATTGGCAACCGCAGCGCTGCCGCTGAAGCCCTTGCGCGGGAGCCGAATGCCGCGCGCGATGGTGGTTGCGGCGCGGGCAGAAGCAACGATTGCGATGCTGAACACGATCACGACCAGCGCGACCGGGGTGACGGTGTCTAGCTCGAACCGGCCGCTAGCCTGATCGGCGAGCATTCGGTCGAGCAGCGGTGAGAGGATCGCGAGTTCAATCGCGCACAGGATCAGAACGAACAGCGGGACGAGCGCCGCGCCGGTGAGCGTCCGGAGCCACCCCTCGAGCAACCCGCGCGTCGCGTCGAACAGCAGGAAACCCGCCATTACCGGCGTGATCGCCAACAGCAGGGCGAGCAAGATCCGCGAGACGACCAGAAGCCCCACGGTCGATAGGGTCAGCAGGAAGGAAGAGACGTTGAGCGCCATCGCCGCAGTCGGAGCGCCGCCGACCAGCGGCGAGGCGATCCCTGCGCGCGTCCGCCAGCCAACACTGCCCTGCTCGATCCGGTCTAGCGCCGATTGCACTCCGTCGAGCGGGGCGGGCGAATCGATTGCGACCACCAGCTCGCTCGCAATGCGCGACGGGGCACGGGCGAAGGCGTCATACGCAAGTGCCTGGAACGACGACCATGAGGCGGCGAGGAGGAGGACGACCCCGAGGCGGATGGCGAGACCGGTGACATCGCTAAGCGCGAGGCCTTTGCCGAGTAGCAGCCGGTATCCGTAAAGTGCGACGGCAATGACCATTAGCGAGGTCAGCACAGCCGCGGTTGCGGCGCCCGGGGTAGACAGCGCGGAATAGCCGCGCTCGACGAGGCTCGACGCCTGGCAGTCGGTATTGGCGAGCAGGTCGGCGACGAGGCCGGGAGCTCCGGCGGGGGCACACAGGTCGGGGTTCATGCCGCCGCAACCAGTCTGGGCAGCCAGTCGGCGGGATCATCGCCGACCTCGGCGCGAAGCTTGTCGAGCAGGCGCACCGTCGTCTCGCGACCCGACAGCACTGTCAGCAGCTGCGGTTCAGAACCGAGGTTGAGCCGCACCACGACGCTGTCGGTGCCATGCTTGACGAGGAAGGCGCGCGCGGTTTCGGGCATCGAGCGGACGATATCATATTCCGTCTCGGTCAACCCGAAGCCGTCGATATAGTCGGACGCTTGCGCGCTCGAATTGGCCATGAAGACCTGTGTCCCCGCCTGCTCGATGATCGCGCTGGCGATCCGGCTCTGCAGCGCATCGGAGGCGGATTGGGTGGCGAAACCGACGATCCCGCCGCGCTTGCGGATGGTCTTCTCCCAGTCGCGAATGCGCGCCACGAACACCTCGTCGTCGAGCGCCTTCCAGCCTTCGTCGACGACGATGATCGTCGGCTTGCCGTCGAGCCGCTCCTCCACGCGGTGGAAGAGGTACAACATCGTCGGCGCGCGCAGCGCGGGCTGGTCGAGGACCGCGGTCATGTCGAACCCGAGCGTCGGAGTCGCCAGGTCGAGCCGGTCCTCCTCATTGTCGAACAACCAGGCGAACTCGCCCGCCGAATGCCACGGCGCGAGCCGCGCGGCGAGATCGCCTGCCGAGGCGCGCCCTCGCCCGCGAAACAATTCGGCGACATGACGCAACCGGCGCAGTTCGCGCGGGCCCGCCATGGCGGTGTCGATCGCCTCGACGATCCAGGCACTCTCCTCGACATTGAGCGGCTGGCCCTCGCCGACGGCAAGCCGGGCGAGCCATTCGGCGAGAAAGCGGCGGTTAACCGGGGTATCGGGCAGCGCGAGCGGGTTCATCCGCGTCGGCTCGCCGGGGCGCAGCGCCTCATACGTGCCGCCGATCGCGCGAAGGAAGATCTCGGCGCCGCGATCCTTGTCGAAGAACACGATGCGCGGGTCGAACCGCCGCGCCTGCGCCAGAAGGAAGGCGAGGACCACGGTCTTGCCCGATCCCGACGGGCCGATGACCGTGAAATTGCCGAGATCGCCGCGGTGAAAGTTGAAGAAATAGGGTCCGGCGGCGGTGGTTTCGAACAGGGTGACGGCGTCGCCCCAATGATTGCCGTCGGGGCGTCCCACGGGGAAATTATGCGCGCTGGCAAAGCCCGCGAAATTGGCGGTCGAGACGAGTGCGCGGCGGGCGATATAGTCGAAATTGCCGGGGAACTGCGCCCAGAAGGCGGCTTCCAGGCCGAGTTCCTCCCGGACGACCGAGAAGCCGGTTTCGGCGAGCGCGGCCTGCACTTCGCCGGTCGCCTGGTCGAGGCTGGCGGGGCTGTCGGCGTTGATCTGGATCGACAAATGATGCTCACCGAACCCGGCGCGGCCGGCGGCTACATCGTCCTTCGCAGCGGAGAGTTCCGAGCGCAGCGACACTGCCGCATCGTCGGCCGATCGCATCCGGCGGAGTGCGAGGTCCATCCGCTCCTGCGCCGGGCCGCGGTCGACGAAGGCGAAACTCTGGGTCACCTGCATCGCGAACGGCAGGCGATAAATGTCGTCGAGCATCCCCGCCGAGGTCGTGCTGGGATAATCCTTGGCCGACAGGATCGCCGCGAATTCGGGGGGCTCGCCATCGACCGGGCCGAGCTCGATCGTGTCGGCGCCGAAGCTGATCGTGCGGCGCGGGACGGCGTGACCGAGGTCGCCGGTCGGAAGCAGCATCGGCGTGGCGGTGCCGTTGAACAGCGTCGCGAGAAACTCCAGTTGCTGCGACGCGAGCCCACTCGGGAGGTCATAGGCCGTCAGCAAGGTCGGGCCATAAGGCTCGAGCGCCGCCATCAGCTGCTCGCGCGCCTGTGATAATAGCCGCAAATCGGCCCCGCGCTCGCCTTGGTCCGAGCGGCTTCCCGCGGCCCCCAGCAATTTTTCCGCCCACCCGGCGCGACCGCGCAACGGGCGTACGATCAGCGTCAAGTAGAGGTCGTTGACGAACAATCGGCGGGTAGCGAGTCGATCGCGCCAGGCTTGATCGAGGCTCGCGCTGAAAGGGTCGCCGAACTGGCCCTCGAAACGCGGCTCGACCGCACGGCGCACGACATGGTGGACGATCGCGAAGCGCGACGAGCCGATCGACTGGAACATCGCGTCGCGCACCGCGAGCCGCGAGTCGAGGTCGGCGCGGCCGATCGTCTCGAACGGCAAGCCGTCGAGCTTGATAACCTGCATCAACTGGCCGTTGCGGGTCAGCAGGGTGTGGTCGTCAACCTGCGCGAGGTAGGGCAGGTGAACCCCGGCCGCGACTTCCTTCCGGGCGGCGCGGTTACGGGCAGTAAACATTGGCGCCCCGTAACTTGTAATTGGCGACGCGCGGGGTGCGGCGGAGGCGGGTCATCCATAGCGCCATGACGTGCGGGTCACGCAGGTGCGCGGCATAACCGAGCGCGTGGATGACTAGCGCGGGAAGCAGGGCGAGCGGGGACTTGAAGATCAGGAACAGCTCCGCCGCGACGATCCCGTTCATGACGAAGAACGGGTAGGTCACGCCCGCCACCATCTGCGGCCGGGCCAATGCGCGGAACAGCGGGTCGGCCATCTAGCCGGCGACCGAGCGAATGCCGCCGACAATGGAGGCCGCGCCGAACAGGATGAACAGCCCGACGACGACGGTTGCGCCATATTTCCAGTTTATCCTTCCGGTCAGCATCATGAACCCGACCGCGGCGACCGCGATAACCGCCACGGCGGTCGCGACATTGCCGAGCAATGTCCCTTGCAACCAGTCGACCGCGCCGATGATCGGGCCTGAACCGGCGGGGTCAGGCGCGGCATATTGTGCGTCGGCACGGGCCGCGGCGAACAGCGTCAGGACGGCGGCGGGAATGAGTTTCTTCACAGGGACGGCACCTCGATGAGCATGAGATCGACCCGGCGGGCGATCGGCGTTGCGGCAATTTTTCGGAGGACGATCGGGGCGGGCGCGACCTGATACCGTGACATGATCTGCGCGACATAGGCTTGCGTCTCGGCATAGGGCGGAATCCCGCCCCAGCGAAGCACCGCGCCCGGGCCCGCATTATAGGCGGCGAGCGCGAGGGGTACGCTCTGAAAACGCGACAGCTGCCGAGCGAGATAGCGCGCGCCGCCGTGGAGGTTGGCGTCGGGGTCGTACGGGTTGATCCCCATTTCGGCAGCGGTCGACGGCATCAACTGCATCACGCCCATCGCGCCCTTGGGACTGACGGCATTCTGGCGCCCGCGCGATTCGGTCCAGGCTACCGCGCGCAACAGATGGACGTCGAGCCCCTCGGCCTTCGCGGCACGCTCGAAGCGATCAACTTCCGGGGGGCGGATGGTGACGGTCGCCGCGAGATCGCCAGCGGTATCGTTGCCAATGAAGCGGGTCGGTTTGGCAAATGTCCTCGCCGCGCCATCGTCGCCGATCTCAATCACCTGAGCTTGCGCGGGCGCGGCGAAGGACAAGGACGCGAGCCCGAACCAGAAGGCAAATCGTAGCGGGGAATCGGTGCGGTTGGCCATTCGTCTCATTCCATATGGTCGGGTTTGTAGCCCGGCGTCGGGGTTAGGGAAACCATCGTCGCGAGGATGGCGACCGCGGTTAGCCAGCTGGCCAGCACTTTCACGCCGATGCCCCAGCCACGGACAACGATCGGGCGACCGACGACGAGTAGCAACACGCAAGGCAGGGCGATCGCAAGGTCGCTTCCTTTCCCTGCCACCGCGATCACCGCGCCGGCCCACAGCCCGGCATTGGCGGCGGCGGCAAGAAACGCTGCCGACGGCAGCTCGAGCGGGCGATGGACTAGCGCGGCGGTGGCGATGACGCTTAGCCAACAGCCAATGAATATCAGTTCGATCCAGCGCGCCGGCGGCCCGATCCACCATGTTCCCAATGCGACGATTGTCATCACGCCCGCAGCGATGAGCGCGCGGCGGAGCGGAATGAAGGCGAGCGTCACGCCGAGCGCCGCGATCAGGATCGCGGGAGGCAGGAAGCCGCCCCTCATCGCGCGGCGACCCACAGGAAGCCGAGCCCGATCGCACACACCACGCCGCCGAGCCCGCGTAGGACCGTCTCGCCGCGAGGAAGAGCCGCGAGTGAGCCGATGGCGATCCCAGCGACGTGCAGCGACCCCGTCGCCAGCACAAACCCGAGACTGTAACCGATCGGGTCGGCTGCGGAGGGCAGTTCGATGCCGTGGGCATAGCCGTGAAACAGCGCGAACAACCCGACCACCGCGCAGGCAACCCATGACGGCGCCCTGACTGCGCCGAGGATGAGCGCGCCGAGTACACACACTGAGATGGCGATGCCGATCTCGACCGGAGGCAGGCTAACGCCCGCCATGCCAACCCCAGCACCGATCGCCATCATGATCGGGAAGACCATCGGCAGCAAGTAAATCAGCGGCTTTCCAAGAAAATATCCCCACAGGCCGACAGCGACCATAGCCAACATATGGTCTGGCCCAGTCAAAGGATGCCCGACCCCGGCAATAAAGCCACCCGGTAGCCCGGTTCCGGCATGAGCAACTGCCGGACCAGCAATCATTATTAGCGAGACACCGGCAATCGTTTGCGCTATTAATGACCGTCTTCGATATAAGGAACGATGCAGATGCGTGGGTTTGTTGCAACGATCATCGGCTTGTCGCTTGCCGGCACCGCATCCGCGCATGACTTCTGGCTTCAGCCGCAAAGTTGGCAGACCGGCCCCGGCAATCCGCTTCCGTTTGTAGTCGAGGTCGGCCACGGTTCTTTCCGCCAGCAATGGGGAGCCGATGGCGGCCACCTGCTGGCGCTCAGCGATCTGGCGCGTGGCGGCGCGGTCGATGTTCGCCCGCTGTTTAAGCCGGGAGGCGAAGTTCCGCACCTGACCCGCACCTTTCGCCGAGAGGGGTTGCACATCGTCAGTCTCGTCTCGACGAACGCCTCGAGCGACCTGCCGTCGATCCGCTTCAACGATTATATCAAGGTTGAGGGGCTGACCCCGGCGATCGACGCACGCACCCGCAGCGGCGCTATGAATCGCAACGGCCGCGAACTGTATAGCAGGCGCGCAAAAGCTCTCATCCAGGTAGGACGATCGACGCCGCGAGACGACGCGCTCGCCACGCGTGCGCTCGGCCTCACGCTCGAGATAGTCCCGCTGCGCAATCCCTATTCGTTGGGCGCCGATCATATTCTCCCCGTCCAGATCCTCTTTGAAGGCCGCGCCTTGCCCGGCGCATTGGTGAAACTCACCAGTCTCGAATTCGACGCAAAGCCCCTGCGCATTGCCCGTTCGGATGCGAAGGGAAGAGCAAGCTTCGAGGTACCACCGGTCGGATCATGGCTCGTCAACGTCATCTGGACCAAGCCGATCGTATCGCAAAACGCCGACTTTCTGACCACTTTCTCCAGTCTCACCTTCGGTTACGCGGCCAAACGCGGTCGGTAAGCGAAAGCCCGGTGATCGCTGGACCACCGGGCTCTTTACTTCGTTAAGGCGTGATGTCGATCGGATCGTTGGTCGCAGTGACCGGGACGATGTCGCCATCGCTGACGCTCGCCGGCTCCGAATTCATCGCCGCGCGGAAGTCGATCCCGAACGGTATGCCGAACTTATCCTCCTGCGCGGTCGTGACGACCACCGGCGGGGTGATGACGGAATCGGATCCTCCACCACCTCCCCCGCCGCAAGCGGCGAGGGGAAGCGCGAGGGCCGTTCCGATTAATGCGCGTTGCACCAGTTGCTTTTTGGTCATGTTCTTTCCTCCCGCTTATGGCTGGTTCTGCGGACGCGGCGAGCCGCGCAGCGGGGTTGCGAGATAGGGGAAGGTCTGCTGCAGATAAGGTCCCGGGGGACTTACGTAACCCGCATTGGCACCAGTGTTACCGGAGGCACCGACGTAAGTACCCAAGGCATTGATCGGAGCGCCGTCGGTGAATGGCACCTGACCCGAGGGAGCGTCGGTCGGAGCGCACAGCCTGAGGTCAGTCTGCGTTCCGGCGATAGGCACCGGATAGCAAAGACGGCCCATTGCGACCCGGAGAACGACATCGACAACGTCATCACCGGGACGACGGCCATTGGGGAAACCGGCCAGGTCGTTGCCAGCAACGCCGAGACTATTCTGGCTGGCAGCGGGAGTGGCGGTGACGGTCGTATTCAGACGGATCATCTCAGAAGGCGTAACCGCCTTAAGCTGATTGAGGCCCTCGATTCCGGTCAGGAAGGTCGCGACCAGATCTTTGCGCGGGAAGTTGGTCGGCGCCCTGATCCCGGCCCCGCCGAACAGCACCTCGAGGATTGCCGGGAAGGTGGGGTTGGTGACGTAATCCGCCAGCGCTCCGTCCTGCGTCGGCTTTGCCGCGTTGAACAAATCCTTCTGCGGCAGGCCGATAACGAGCTCGTTGACGAGTGGCATGCCGAGACGCGAGACCTGCGTATAAGCGCCGCCTGACAACGTCGGATTCTTATAGGTTGGGTTGGGCTTGTGAAGCTTGGCCTGTGGCAGGCTGGCAGTAGACCAAACGCCGATGTTGCCATTACCCGAACCGACGAGGCACGAGGTCGGGACCTCGATCGCAAGGGTCGTTACGTTGGCCTTTCCGATCAGTTCTTGATTGGCGTCGCTCTGGGCAATGCTGCCCTCGATCGGCACAAAGTTGACGAGATCGAAGATCGGCCCAAGGTTGACCGCGAAGGCTTCCTGGCGCTGGCCCGCGAAGACCCGGCCAGCGGTCGCGCAACCCGGGATATTCACATTGTAGATGAACTGGTTGGCATAGGCCGGGTAGTTGGCGATGGTCTTGTTGCCGGAGTTGTCGAACGGCTTGACGAAGGTCGATCCGCCGCCGCTGGCATTGGTCACCGCGGCGCGCGTGCCCGTGGTAGCGCTGTCGGTGACGAGGGTGACCGTATATTGCTCATCTTCGCCAAGGTTGGCGTCGAGCGGCTGCGAGATCGGCCCGATGGCCCTGAGCGCAATCGGAAGCACCTTGCCGCCGACGGTCACGGTCTTGCCGGTGTCGGACTTGAGCGTGTTGGTGAATTTGAACTGGAAGGTCAGATGTTGCTTGGCATCACCAGCATTGTCGACATGGATCTCGTAGATCGCGTCAGGGTCCATCGTGTAATAGTTGGGACCGGCGCCTGGATATTCGCCCGGCTGGAAATTGGCTATTAGTGTGGTGAATCCGGCGCGACCGGTTTCGTAGCTGCGGAAGGCATATGTGTCGGTGTTGTCGACCTTGGGCATCTTGGTGATGCCTGGCGCTTCGCGGTGGCTAGACGCGATTGCCGAGCCGGCAATACATAGTGTTACCAACCCAATGGCGGTCGTGATCCTAAAACTACTGGTCATATTGAGCCTCCCGTGGCGCGTCTGTTGTTCAAGCAGATACGGACGATTGGCGGGGAAGTTGCGAACGCCTGCGAACATTCGGCTTAACGTTAAGATAATTGATCGCTCAGGGGGTCGTAGACGGTGCTAAAGGCGACAAACAGGCATCTGACGGGGTTTTGAGGCAGGCCGATGAGATCGCCAAAATGTCGGACCACCGCCATTCCCCCGATCCAATAACGAGCGTTGTATTGCGGCTTTGCTCGGGGATCGCGAGAAATTGCGGGCCGGCCATTGGGGCGGTTTGGCATTCGGGGGAGGCATCTGCGACCACCTGTTCAACGACGCGACGAAGCGAGGGGGTTGGCGGCGGCGCGATCGTTCCGGGCGCACTGGCCAACCACTCGCCGTTCCACAGCATCACCGCATCCGCTGACGTCCGGTAAGCGGGCGGAAGTGCCGCAAGTTCAGCCATCGCCGCAGGATCTCTGGCAATGGCCTCGGCTGAGCGGGCCGCAAGCGAACAACCACCAGCCTGTCCTGCTTGCGACCAATTTTGTTGCTCAGTCGGCGTGGGAAGCGGGCTTGGAAGGATGATTGCTGGGGCCGGTAACACGATCGCAGGTGGAGGCTTCGGGACGGTTGGCGGGGTTGCTGCAGGCTTGCCGTCCGAGATCGAGATAAGGACGAGATCCCCGCCCGCATCGCGGCGCACTTGCTCCGTTATCGGCCGAGTAAAGAGCCACAGCAACACGAGCAGATGGACCGTGATGATGGCGATCAACACGCTTCCGCGCTCGACGCGCTCGGGTTGACGCAAGGGCGGAGCCCGCAGCGGAGGGATGGTGGATCGCATTGAACGACGAGAATAATCGTCCCGGTCGGGCGGCCGCAACACTATTCGAATGACTGTTGGTTAAGGCAGCGAACGCTTGTCAGAGACCGGCGCTTGCCGGAGACCGACCTCGATCACTGTGGGTAATTCCAGCCGCTGTGCGGAGCGCGTCGGGTTGAAGCACCTCGACCCAGTCATAGCCGACCCGGAGCAAGCCATCGGCTTGGAACTTGTTAATGATCTTATTGATCTGGACGGTACTCCGGCCCAGCGATCGAGCGAGGACTCGTTGGCCGATTGGGAGACTGAAGCGGCCATTTTCACACCAGCCGGCGCGAACCGAGCGCTCATGGAACTCATTTAAGAGGTGGGCGACACTTCGCGTCGTTGAGCCATTCGTCAATCGCGTCAGATGATCGACGAGCAGCAGGCGGTAGTCGCGTCCGCTACGAGCAATCATCGCAGCAGACTTCGGCGTGGTGGTCGCCCCCTCTTGCATAAGTGGCGAGGCATCTACGGTCCGCAATGGCGTGAGGGTGACCACGTCGCAGCACCCCGGCTCGAAGAGGCTGGGAACAATGAAATCGCCGGGCATCAGGAAGAGAAAGATCAGTCGCTGGCCGTCGTCGGCATAGCGCACCCATCCCACCCAGCCGCTAGTAATGAGGCGAACCCCATTAGAAGCGGATAACACAGTATTGGCGGGATCATGCCGCGCACTTCGCCAAAGGCCAAGGATCGTCGCCTGTTCTATGCCATCTGCCGAACCGCCCGTGAGCGATCGGGCCAGTCGCTCGAGGTTGCCGCGCTCGGCGCGCTGCTGATGGATCTGCAAACTTCGCCTCGGGCCAATTGATTTCAGAAGCGGATCGACTTGCGGGTTGCGGGAATTGTCCCGTGCAAGGGTAAGAAGAGATTGGGTCAAGCGCTCAGGTGACGAATCAAATTCAAGCACAGTGGGCCTCCGGAGCGACAACCGGACGGAAGCGATTCGGTTCCCTCTCCGACCGATTAAGTTACTTAGTCGTGGGCGCGCGAACAAAGGCTTTCTGGCAATTTGTAAATCATTCTTTTTGCTATGAAAATGGATCAATCTACCCCGCCCGCGCCGAACACACATGCGCGCTGGCGAATTCGGCATCAACTTTGCAGATGGCCACCCGCCAGGTGCGCATTTGCCGCTTTTAGCCGGAGACGGGGTTGCACGGCTCGACCCAGCGAATGGCAATGGGAGTTGGCGAAGCCTGGCACCTGCATCCGGCCCCAATTACGTTGCGGCAAAAGTGAAACAAAGAGACCGCGTTATCCCGGCAACTGCGTTTCGGCGGATGTAATGGATTGGATCAGGAGCAGGCACTCGTCGTTGCACAGCTCGAATGTCACCTTCCATTGGCCGCGAGCTAAAAGCAGTTGGGCCGTAATCGGCCAAATCCGGGCGTTCCAGCTAATGAACATCGAAATGACCGGAAGTGGCCGAATGGAGCTTGGCCGGCTTTGCGAAAACCCGCCGCTCGATTGGGTTCGAGCAGCGGGAAAATCGTTCAGTTGTGCGAAGTTAGAAGCTGGTTGCTCCGTTGGCGTTGGCCGAGCCGTTGGCGTTGCCGTTCGCCGACGCGCGGGTATTCCCACTGTTGCCCAGCCCGTTTGCCGCGCCAAGCGCGCCTGACGCCGCCCCCGATGCCGACCCACGGGCGCTGGCCCCGGCCTGCACCGCCTGCTGACCCATTGCCGACGCAGCGCCCTGCGCCGTGCCCGTCGCCTGACCGGCGATCGCGCCAAGCTGGTCAGTACCAAGCGCGTTCAAGCCAAAGCTCGAATTCTTGTTCGCCGAGGCGCTGCCCGAGCCCGAACCGGCAAGGTTAGCGGCCTGGCCGAGTGCGCTCGCCGACGACACCGCGCTGGCTGCGCCGGAGATCGTTCCCGCGAGTCCGACGTCGCCGCTGGCCGAGCCGCTGCGCGTGTCGATTGAGCGGTTGGCGCTGGCCGACAGCGATTTGGTGACGCTTCCCGAGACGCTGTTCGACACGCTGCTGGAAAGGCCGTTGGTGACCGACCCGAGGACATTGCCGTCCAGGCTTCCGCCGAGCCCGCCGCTGCCCGAACCGCCGAGCGAACCCGCGCCAGTGACCACGCCTCCGACCGCGCCGGTGACGCCGCCCATCAGCCCGCCACCAAGATTGCCGCCGCCGCCGAGCAGCTGGGCCTGGGCGGGGATGGCGCTCGACCCGGCAATCAGCGCGGCAAGCAGGAATTTTGATTTGATCATGTTGATGTCTCCCTCGTCATCGGGGCGGTTCATGCCCCAGTATCGAGAGAACGACGGCGCACGCGCGCTTCATCCCCGGGGCGACGATTTATTTCGCTCCGACCAGTCGCGGATCGATGCGGCAAGCGCGGCAGATGATCCCGCGGCCAACCCGTCCCTTGCCCGGCGCGGCTTCAGCGGCAAGGCGCGCCGCGCTGCCCGTCAACGCCAGCCGTGCCGCGACCAGCGGCGCAGCGAAGCTGGTCCCCCGCACCCGCGCATAGCCCCGGCCCGGGAGCGCGGCGGCGAGGTCGGCACCAGGCGCGGCGAAATCGAGGTGCACGGCCTTGCCGGCCTCGGTCAGGACCCGGTCGCGCGCGTCGACCGCCGTGACGGCGATCACCCCCGAATAAGAGGCGGGATATTGCGGCGGGGCGGCGGGGCCATCGTTACCGACCGCGGCGACGACTGCGATACCGCGCCGCTCGACCGCCTCGATCGCCCGCGCGAGCAGGCGATTGTCGGGACCAACAAGGCTGATGTTGATCACTTGAGGCCGCTTCGCCGCCACCCACGACAGCGCGCGCACCACCGTTTCGGCCGAGCCTGCTGCGCGATTGCCGCCATAGACGTCGGCGACGATCAGCGACGCCCCGCGCGCGGCACCGTGAAATGGTCCCTGGTCGCCGACAATGAGCGAAGCGACCGCCGTACCATGACCGGTCGGGGCGGGATTGCCAGCAAACCCTTTCTGCTCGATTGACGCGGCGGCGAGCGACGGGTGCG
>JBKJMA010000195.1:0-4141 GCA_046596505.1 Sphingomicrobium sp. | reverse complement strand
TCGTGCCCGGCTCCTCGGCGCTCGGCATCTCGATCATCGCCTGATGCCGGTTCGGGTCGAGCGGCAGGCCCTTGGCGGCAACGCGGGTTACCCCGTTGCGGGTGAAGATCGTCTCGAGTTCGCGCGCGGTCGCCTCGATCCCGGCAAGGAAGTTCGCCGCGGTCACGTCGGCGCGCAGTTCCTCGGTCACCGCGGCCAGTGCGCGGTCGAGATTATCCTTCACGCTCAGCATGTCGCGGGCGAACCCGGTGACAGCATAAGCCGATGCCTGCACCTTCTCGGCCTCGATCCGGCGGCGGACGTTCTGCGCTTCGGCGGCGGCATAAAGCGCGGCGGCCTTGGCCTCTTCGAGCTGTTGTTCGAGTTCGCCGACCCGGTCATGCTCGGCCAACTCGGGCGCTTCGGCGGCGGTTTCGCGGCGGATCTCTTCGGCGTCGTCGTGGAGGTTCTGTTCGGTCATGATTCCATCATTCTGGTTAGCGCCTGGGCGGTGAAATCCACCATGGGGACCACCCGGGCATAGTTCAACCGCGTCGGGCCGATGACCCCTACAACGCCGACCACCTGCCCTTCGCTCCCTCGCCACGGCGCGGCGATCACCGACGAGCCCGACAGCGCGAACATCCGGTGCTCCGAGCCGATGAAGATGCGGCAGCCCTCGGCGCTGCGCGCGCCTTCGAGCACCCGCGCGATTTCCTGCCGATCCTCGAGCTCCTCGAGCAGGCGGCGAACGTGGTCGAGGTCGGCGGCGGCGGCGGCGTCGATCAAATTGGCCTGGCCGCGCACGATCAGCAGCGGGCGCTGGTCGAGGTCGACCGACCAGGCGGCGAGTCCCGCGGCGACCAGTTCGGCGGCGGCGGAGTCGATCGCCTGGCGCCGCTCGGCGACCTCGGTGCGCAGGCGAGCAACCGCCTCGCCGAGCGTCAGCCCCGACAGCCGCGCGCTGACGAAATTGCCGACTTCGGCGAGCTGCGCGGCATTGGTTCCGGGGCTGAGCGGCACGACCCGGTTCTCGACACTTCCATCGATCCCGACCAGCACCGCCAGCGCCCGCGTCCGGTCGAGCGGAACGAAACTCAGCTGGCGCAGCCGTTGCTCTTGCTTGGGCGCGAGAATAACCCCGGCGCAGGCCGACAGCCCCGACAGCATGCTCGTCGCCGCATCCAGTGCCTGCTCGATCGGCCGGTCGCGCAGCTGCGCCTCGATCGCCGCCCGCTCGCGCTCCCCCGGCACCGACGCCTGCATGATCCCGTCGACGAACAGCCGCAATCCGCTCTCGGTCGGGATCCGCCCGGCGGAGGTGTGCGGATGGGTCAGCAGCCCGCGCTCCTCGAGCTCCTGCATCACGCCGCGGATCGAGGCGGGCGACAGGCTGACGCTGCTGGCGAGCATCTTCGACCCGACCGGCACCCCGCGCTCGATGTACGCCTCGACCACCAGCCGGAAGATGTCCCGCATCCGGGAGGAAAGATCGCCGATTGCTTCGTCCATAGGCGTTGCATCTAGGATTGCCTCGGTCCCCGGTCTAGGGAGCGGGCCAAATCAAGGAGACAAGACCATGCGCCCATCCGGCCGCGCCCCCGACCAGATGCGTTCGCTCAGCTTCGAACCCGGCTTCACCAAGCATGCCGAGGGAAGCTGCCTCGTCAGCTTTGGTGACACCCGCGTGCTCGTCACCGCGTCGGTCGACGAAAAGGTCCCGCCGTTCCTGCGCGGCAAGGGCCAGGGCTGGGTCACCGCCGAGTATGGCATGCTGCCGCGCGCCACCCACACCAGGGGCCAGCGCGAGGCGGCCAAGGGCAAGCAATCGGGCCGCACGCAGGAGATCCAGCGGCTGATCGGGCGCAGCTTGCGTGCCGTGGTCGACATGGGCCTGCTCGGCGAGCGCCAGATCCTGATCGATTGCGACGTGATCCAGGCCGACGGCGGCACCCGCACCGCCTCGATCTCGGGCGCGTGGGTCGCGCTCAGGCTAGCGGTCGATACGCTGAAGCTGGCGACGGACCCGATCCGCACCCAGGTCGCCGCCGTCTCGTGCGGGATCCACGACGGCGGCGCGGTGCTCGACCTCGACTATATCGAAGACAGCTCGGCGGGCTCCGACGGCAATTTCGTCCTTACCGGCGACGGCGCGATCGTCGAGGCGCAGATTTCAGCCGAAGGCGCGACCTTCGACGAGGAGCAGTTGCTCCGTCTCCTTCGCCTCGCGCGCATCGGTTGCGCCGACATTTTCGCTGGCCAGTTGAAAGCGGTCGGCCGGTGAGGAAACCCGCCAAGATCGTCATCGCCACGCATAATCCGGGCAAGCTGCGAGAAATCCGCGCATTACTCCTCCCGCTAGGAATCGCGTGCGTCGGCGCCGAGGAACTCGACCTCCCCGAACCAGAAGAAACCGGGGTGACGTTCGTCGACAATGCCGAGCTGAAGGCGCGCCAGGCCGCGGACCTGAGCGGCCTCCCCGCGCTCGCCGACGACAGCGGGCTCAGCGTGGATGCACTCAACGGCAAACCGGGTATTTACTCCGCCCGATGGGCAGAAGACGGTGATGGGTCACGCGACTTCGGCCGGGCAATGGAGCGGGTGTGGCGCGAGGTTGAGGCCGCCGGCCCCGACGCCGGGCACAACGCGCACTTCGTCTGCGCCCTGTCGCTCGCCTGGCCCGATGGCGCGATTGAAAGCTTTGAAGGACGTTGCGACGGCCTGCTCGTCTGGCCACCGCGCGGCGACAGGGGCTTCGGCTACGACCCGATGTTCGTAAAGGCCGGGATGGACCAGAGCTTCGGCGAGATCGACCAGGCCGAGAAGCACCGCATCAGCCACCGCGCCGACGCGTTCGCCAAGCTAGTCGCCGCGCTCGGCGATGCGTAGAGACGGTTCGAGCGTAGTGCCGTCCTTGTTGCCGGTCGGCGAATAGCGGCAGACAAGATAATCGTATGTCGCGTTCGACGCGAGGCCGCAGCCGACCTCGGTCGTCGTCGGCCACACGATCTGCGTATAATGGGCGACATCGTGCCATTGCCCGGTCTTGCTGACGTCTGGAAAGACGCCACGATGGAACAGCCGGGCTTCCTCGATCATCACGCCGACCATCACGTCATAGGAGAAGAGGCCGCGCGACCCGCGCCACAGGTTTTCGCCCATCAGCTTGCGGCGGCCCGGGGTCGAATCATGTTCGTAGGTGCCGGTCGCAGCCATCCGCTCGGCATAGCCGCGCGCCGCCCCCGCCAGCTCAGCATTCCAGCTGACCGGCGTTACCCCGAATGCCCGTCGCGCATCGTTGTGGAGGCGCAGGGAAGTCGCCCGCAAAAGAGCATCGCCACGATCGGCGGGTTTGGGCCAGTTGGGGCTGGGCATCGGCCGCAACGCCGCCGAGCCCGCGCATGGCGCTAGCAGCAGAAGCAAACTAAGGATTTTGGTCAGCATGGCCCCCCACTTGTCCGACACATTGGTAAACAAATTCCTGCCCGGCAAGGAGTTGGCGCTTTACGTCCACTGGCCGTTCTGCGTCTCGAAATGTCCCTACTGCGATTTCAACAGTCATGTCCGCGACGGTGTCGACCAGGCCGAGTGGCGTGGCGCGTTGCTCGCCGACCTCGCGCATGAGGCGGCATTGCTCCCGGGGCGGCAACTCGGCTCGATCTTCTTCGGGGGCGGTACGCCGTCGCTGATGGACCCCGCCACGGTCGCGGCGGTGATCGAGGCGGCGCGGCGGGCGTGGCCGGCGAGCGACAACATCGAGATCACGCTCGAGGCCAATCCCAACAGCGCCGAGGCCGCGCGCTTCGCCGACTTGGCGAGCGCCGGGGTCAACCGCATCAGCCTCGGCCTGCAGAGCTTCGACGACGAATCGCTCGCCTTCCTCGGTCGCGCCCATTCGGCCAGCGAGGGGTTGCGCGCGCTCGAGGCCGCGCAATCAGCGGTCGAGCGGGTCAGCTTCGATCTCATCTACGCCCTGCCCGGTGACGACGAGGCGCGCTGGTCCGCAAGCCTCGACCACGCGCTGTCGCTCGGCACCGAGCATCTCTCGCTTTACGAACTCACCATCGAACCCGGCACGCGCTTCGCCTCGATGGTCGCGCGGCGCGAGTTCACCCCGCTCGACCTCGACACCGCCGCCACCCTGTTCGAATTGACGCAGGAG
>JBKJMA010000118.1:0-6811 GCA_046596505.1 Sphingomicrobium sp. | reverse complement strand
GCCGGCGCTGACGCTGACCGACAAGGAATATCAAAGGATGCGCTCGGCGAGCATTGCCGTGCTACGGGAAATCGGTGTCGAAACAGGCGGTTCCAACGTCCAGTTCGCGGTCGATCCGAAGACTGGGCGGATGGTGGTGATCGAGATGAACCCGCGCGTGTCGCGGTCCTCGGCGCTGGCGTCCAAGGCGACGGGGTTCCCGATCGCCAAGGTCGCGGCGCGGCTGGCGGTGGGGTACACGCTCGACGAGATCGCCAACGACATTACCGGCGGGGCGATGCCGGCGTCGTTCGAGCCGACGATCGATTATGTCGTGACCAAGATCCCGCGCTTCGCGTTCGAGAAGTTCAAGGGCGCCAAGGCCGAGCTGTCGACGGCGATGAAGTCGGTCGGCGAAGTGATGGCGATCGGGCGCTCGTTCGCGGAGAGTTTGCAAAAAGCGTTGCGCGGGCTGGAGACCGGGCTGTGCGGGCTCGACCGGGTGCGCGAGCTTGAATACGCGACCGATGACGAGATCGAGAATGCGCTGGCGCGGCAGACGCCCGACCGGCTGCTGGTCGCGGGCGAGGCACTGCGCCACGGTTTCTCGGTCGAGCACATCCACGCCATTTCCGGGTTCGATCCGTGGTTTATCGAGCGGTTAGCCGAGATTGTTGCCGCCGAAGTCGAGGTCCGCGAAGATGGCCTGCCGCAGGACGCGACGGGCCTGCGGCGGCTCAAGGCGATGGGCTTTTCGGATGCGCGACTGGCGCAGCTGGCGCTGCGTTCGGCAGGGGCGCCGCGAGCGCATAGCGAGGCGGCCGCGCGCGGATCGGGCATTGTTCATGACGCGCTCAAGGGGCTCACCGGGGGCGTGACCGAGGCCGAAGTGCGCGCGTTGCGCGAGCGCCTCGGGGTCAAGCCCGTCTTCAAGCGGATCGACAGCTGCGCGGCCGAGTTCGACGCGTCGACGCCCTATCTCTACTCGACCTACGAAGCGCCGCTGTTCGGCGAGCCCGACGACGAGGCGGCGGTATCGGACCGGCGCAAGGTGATGATCCTGGGCGGCGGTCCGAACCGGATCGGGCAGGGGATCGAGTTCGATTATTGCTGTTGTCACGCTGCGTTCGCGCTGGGGCGCGATGGCGCGGGCTTCGAGACGATCATGGTCAACTGCAACCCCGAAACGGTGTCGACCGATCCCGAGACGTCGGACCGGCTTTATTTCGAGCCGCTGACGCAAGAGGATGTGCTGTCGATCATCGAGCGCGAGCAGGAGCGGGGCGAGCTGCTTGGGGTGATTGTGCAGCTTGGTGGGCAAACGCCGCTGAAATTGGCCGCGGGGCTGCAGGCGGCGGGCGTGCCGATCCTGGGCACCTCGCCCGACAGCATCGACCTCGCCGAGGATCGCGAGCGGTTCGCCGCGCTGGTCGACAAGCTCGGGCTGCGGCAGCCGGCGAACGGGCTGGCGCGGACCCGCGACGAGGCGCTCAACATCGCCAGCCGGATCGGGTATCCAGTGCTGCTGCGCCCGTCCTACGTCCTTGGCGGGCGGGCGATGGAAGTCGTCGAGGGCCCCGAGCAGCTCGATCATTATATCGCGACCGCGGTGCAGGTGTCGGGGTCGAGCCCGGTGCTGATCGACCGCTATCTGCGCGATGCGATCGAGGTCGATGTTGACGCGATCTGCGACGGGAAGGACGTCGCGATCGCGGGCATCCTGCAGCATATCGAGGAGGCCGGGGTCCATTCGGGCGACAGCGCCTGTTCGATCCCGCCTTATTCGCTGTCGGTTGCCATCCTTGACGAGATCGAGCGGCAGACCCGGGCGCTGGCACTGGCGCTCGACGTGCGCGGGCTGATGAACATCCAGTTCGCGGTGAAGGACGAGCTCGTCTACCTGATCGAGGTCAATCCGCGCGCCAGCCGGACGGTGCCGTTCGTGGCCAAGGCAATCGGGCGGCCGATCGCCAAGATCGCGGCGCTGGTGATGGCGGGCGAGCCGCTCGCCCCGCACCTCCCGATCAACCGCGATATCGGCCACATCGCGATCAAGGAGTCGGTGTTCCCGTTCGCACGCTTCCCGGGGACCGATCCCGTGCTCGGACCGGAAATGAAGAGCACCGGCGAAGTCATGGGAATCTCTGACGATTTTGACATTGCCTTCGCCAAGTCGCAGCTTGGGGGCGGGGTGATCCTGCCCGACTGCGGAACGGTGTTCATCTCGGTCAAGGATACCGACAAGGCGCACATCCTGCCCGCCGCGACGAAGATGGCCGAGCTCGGCTTCCACCTGATCGCGACCGGCGGGACGGCCGACATGCTCGCCGCGGCGGGCCTGAAGGTCGAGAAGGTCAACAAGGTCGCGCAAGGCCGGCCGCACATCGTCGACCGGCTGACCGACGGCGAAGTGCAGCTGGTGTTCAACACGACCGAGGGCTGGCAGTCGATGAAGGACAGCCAGGCGATCCGCATGACCGCGCTCCAGCGCAAGGTGCCCTACTTCACTACCGCCGCCGCGAGCCTCGCCGTGGCGCACGCAATCGGGGCGCTGCGCGGTCATGCGCTTGAAGTTCGCTCGCTTCAGTCCTATTATTCTGCCCTGAAACGCTGATTTTTCCGAAAATCCGGTAAGCTTTCGCGCCGCCGACCGGGCTGGCGCCGGACCGGTTTTTGTCAGAGGGGACGACAAGATGGCGAGTGACAAAGTGCCGATGTTGGCCGAGGGCCATCGCAAGCTCGAGACCGAGGTGCGGCAGCTCAAGATGTTCGAACGGCCCTCGGTGATCGAGGCGATCGAGGTCGCCCGCGCGCACGGTGACCTGTCGGAAAATGCCGAATATCATGCGGCGAAAGAGCGGCAGGGCCAGATCGAGGCGATGATCTCCGACATGGAGGACCAACTCAGCCGCGCGCTGGTGATCGATCCGACAACGCTTTCGGGTGAAAAAGTGGTGTTCGGGGCAACTGTGACGTTGCTCGACGAGGAAAAGAAGCAGGTCCGCTATCAGCTCGTCGGCCAGGTCGAGGCGAACGCCACCAACGGCCGGATCAGCTATAATTCCCCGCTCGGGCGCGCATTGATTGGACGACTGGTCGGCGAGGAGGTCGAAGTGACGACTCCGTCGGGCGAGAAGTATTATGAGATCCAAAAGCTCGAATTTATCTGAGTCGCCGGTGCGGTTGCCTCATCAAGCGCGGACCGCGACCGGGGTCATCGCGGCCGTCACGACAATTGTCTCGCTGCTGGTGATCCTGCTCGGGGCGGTCGATCGCGCCGGAATATTAATGGGGTTCGTGCCGCTGCGCTTTGGCGGCGGATTGGCGATTTCCCCGGCGGTTCCGGCGTTCCTCACGCCGCTGAGCGCGACGCTGGTCCATGGCAGTTTCCTGCACCTGGCCGGCAATTTGTTGATGCTGTTGTGGTGCGGGCTGGCGGTTGAGCGGGTGCTCGGGGCCAAGGCGACGCTGCTGCTTTATGGGATTGGCGCTTATGTCGCGGCGGCCGCACAGTTTCTGGTCGGGCCGCTGAGCGATTCGCCGATGATCGGGGCGAGCGGGGCGATCAGTGCGCTGATCGGGGCGTTTGCGCTGAGTTACGGCCAGCAGAAGGCGATCGTGAAGTCGCGAATGCTCAACCGCTGGTTGAACGTCGCCTGGCTGATGGCCGCGTGGATCGCGATTCAGGTCGGGTTCGGTTATCTGATGGGAACGCAAGGGATGCTGCTGGCGACCCCGGCGCACATTGGCGGCTTCCTCGCCGGGCTGGCGATGCAGCGGCCGTTGCTGCTGTATCGGTATCGCAACGCGTGAGGCGCTACGCCGGCAGCGGCGGGTTTTCCGGTTCGAGCAGGCGGTGGAGGTGGACGACGACGTAACGCACCTCGGCGTCGTCGACGGTGCGCTGGGCGGAGCCGCGCCATGCTTCCTCGGCATCGGCGTAATTGTCGAATAGCCCGACGAAATCGACCGCTTTCAAATCGGTGAAGTCGAGGCCCTGCGGATCCTTGACCCGCCCGCCGAATACCAGGTGAAGCTTGCTCATGGCGATCGCGCTAGCACAGCGGGGCGGCTGCGAAAACCGCCCCGCCGGTGAAAATGCTAGGTGGAGGCGTTCGCGGATCCGCCGCTGAAACCGAAGAATTCGCGAAGCTTGTCGCCGGCGAGCTCGTCGACTTTTGCCTTGCTGGCCTCGCGGACCCTGTCGGCGGCGTTGCGCCCGGCGTCCGTTACCTTCGCGCCGACCGGCTGCAGCAATTCGCTTTCGCGCTCGGTCTGGGGGAGCACTGCGGCGATCAACGCGCCGAGCGCAATACCGCCAGCCAATGCGATCAACGGGCTGTTGCCGATCTGGGTCGAAGCAGTGTCGCCGAACTGGTTCAGCGCGGCATTGGCGCGGTCACCGATGGTAGCGTCATCGCGCTGATCAAGGTTTGAAATATGCTGCTTGGCCATGATGTTACTCCTAATTCCTGGTACGCGCCCTGACGGGCTTTTCACGATCGCTAAACAGCCCGGTGAGCAGGCTGATGATCGGTTTGCGGGCGAGTATCAGCGCGGCACCGGCGGCAACCCCGACAACCATCGCGGGCCGCTCCTTGACGGCGGTCACCGCCCCTTCCGCGACTTCGGCGCCCTTGTCCTTGGCACCTTCCCAAGCGTCATGGGCGATTGCCGCGGGAGCGAGGCGGAGCTTGATCTGCTCGACCGTAATGGCGAGGCGTTGGCGGGCTTCCTCGGCCTCGCCGCGCGCGGCGGCGATGCGCACGTCGGCGGCGCTCATCGCACCGGCCGCTTGAGCTTGGCCATGCCGACCTTGACGAGGACTGCGGCGGTTCCCGCGAGGATCAGCGCGCTGACGAGACCAGCCAACGCCGGGTTCATCAGTTGCGCGAGACCGACGAACAAAGTCGCGACGAGCAGGAGCAAGGCGGCGTGACCGAGGAATAATGCCGTCGCGAACAGGATGATCGGCACCTTGAAGGAATTCGCCTTCTCGGTGCCGATCGTCTTGTACAGTGCGACCTCGGCCATCGCCCAGGCCCGCGCTTCCTCCTTCGCCCGGCCGAACAGGTCGGCCAAAGGTTCGGGCTGGGGCTCGGGCCCTTCGTCGGTGTGGTCGGTCCGCTTGAGCATGGGGTTCGCTTGGCGCCTCAGCTCGACTTGCGCGAGCTGGACCCGCTGTCTAGCCCCGACTTGACCACGCGGACCAGCGCGAAGCCGAGGATCGCCGCGCCGGCCAGTGCGATGCCCGGCGACTTGCGGACGATCGCGCGGGCGTCGTCGATCAGGTCCTCGGGGTCCTTGCCGGCAAGGCTCTGCGCGGCGCGCTCGATCGACTGCGCGGCTTGGCGGGCATAATCGCCATATTGGGCGCCAAGCCGCTCGTCGAGGTTGGCGGCGGTGTCGCCGATCAGCCCCGATACGTTGCTCAGCGCGCCGCTCGAGCGTTCGATGCCCTGGCTGACGAAGCCCATCGCCCGGTCGCTGGCGGTGGATTTAAGTTTGTCGGTGCCGTCCTTGATCGCCTCGCGGACGCCACCGCCGGTGCTGGAATCGGGCGAGGCGTTGGTGGTAAGGCTCGAGTCGCCGCGGCGCGTGCGCGTGTCGGTCGAGCCGAGGTCGCTTCCCACGCCAGCCATCTCGGCGTCGCTGACGATGGAGTCGGTGCCCTCGGGCAAGGTGGTTTCAGCCATGATACGCGTCTCCCTTGTGCGGAATTTACATCAGTACAAACACGCCAGCCCGAACCACCGTTCCCGCGTTGCGGCAAAACTTGTCGCGGACACGGTCGGTCGATAGGGGCCGCAGCGTAACGATTTTCCAAACGAGGTGCCAGTGACCGCGATCGTCGACATTCACGCCCGCATGATCCTCGACAGCCGCGGCAATCCGACGGTCGAGGTCGACGTGCTGCTCGAGGACGGCAGCCTGGGCCGCGCGGCGGTACCGTCGGGGGCCTCGACGGGAGCGCATGAAGCGGTCGAGAAGCGCGACGGCGACGCCAAGCGCTGGGGCGGCAAGGGGGTCGACCAGGCGGTCGCCGCGGTCAATGGCGAGATCGCCGATGCGGTGGTCGGCTACGAAGCCGAGGACCAGGCCGAGATCGACGCGGTAATGATCGACCTCGATGGGACGGCAAACAAGAGCCGGTTGGGTGCGAACGCGATCCTGGGCGTGAGCCTGGCGGCGGCGAAGGCGGCGGCCGACGCGCGCGGGTTGCCGCTGTACCGCTATGTCGGCGGGGTCGGGGCGACCTTGCTGCCGGTGCCAATGATGAACATCCTCAACGGCGGGGCGCACGCCGACAATCCGATCGATTTCCAGGAATTCATGGTGATGCCGGTCGGCGCGCCGAACTTTGCCGAGGCACTGCGCTGCGGGGCGGAGATTTTCCATGCGCTGAAAGCCGAACTTCATTCGAAGGGGCTGTCGACCGCGGTCGGCGACGAGGGCGGATTCGCACCGAATATCGCGTCGGCGCGCGCCGCGCTCGACCTGATCGGCGAAGCGGTCGGCAAGGCCGGTTATGCGCTCGGCAAGGACGTGCTGATGGCGCTCGATTGCGCTTCGACCGAATTCTTCAAGGATGGCGCCTACGCGATGACGGGGGAGGGGCGGACACTCTCGCCCGAGGAGATGGCGTCCTACCTCGCCGAACTCGCCGGCGCCTATCCGATCGCGTCGATCGAGGACGGCATGGGCGAGGACGACATGGCCGGGTGGAAGTCGTTGACCGACAAGATCGGCACCTCCGTCCAGCTCGTCGGCGACGATCTGTTCGTGACCAGCGAGGCGCGGCTGGCGGACGGGATTCGCGACGGGATCGCCA
>JBKJMA010000095.1:0-2635 GCA_046596505.1 Sphingomicrobium sp. | reverse complement strand
CGGCAGCTCGCCATCAAACGCGACGTCGACGACCGCGCCGATGACCTGCGCGATGCGGCCGACGAGGTTGCTCGTCGGGGTGGGGGCGGTGCCAGTCTTGGTGGTATCGGCGGCGGTGGCCATGATGTCTGTCCTTGGCTTTTTGGGCGGTTAGAGCGCTTCGGCGCCCGAGATGATTTCGACCAGTTCGGTGGTGATCGCGGCCTGGCGTTGGCGGTTGTAGATGATGCCGAGCTTCTTGATCATGTCGCCGGCGTTGCGCGTGGCATTGTCCATCGCGGTCATCTGGCTGCCGTAAAAGCCGGCCTGGTTTTCGAGCAGCGCGCGATAGATCTGGATCGCGACGTTCCTGGGCAGCAGCGCGGCGAGGATGGTTTCCTCATCGGGCTCATATTCGGTCGCGGCGGCAGGAGCGGCACTCTTGTCGTTGGCTGGGGCAGCGGTGGGGACTACCGGGATGATCTGGTCGACCGTCGGCTCCTGCAGCAGGGTCGAGCGGAAGTTGGCGTAGGCCAAATGCGCGACGTCGAACTGGCCGGCGAAGAAGCGGTCGCTGACATCCTCGGCGATGGCGAGGGCGTCGGTGTAGCCCGGGGCCTTCATCGCGCTGGTGTCGTGCTGGGCGATGATCGCGTCGGGGAAGAAGCGCTGGATCACCGGGCGGCCCTTGCGGCCGACGATGTAGAAGATCACGCGCTTGCCCTCGGCGGTGAGCTGCTCGGCCTTGCGGCGGGCGGCGCGGACAATGTTCGAGTTGAACGCGCCGGCGAGGCCGCGGTCGCCGGTGGCGAGCACGATCAGGTGGGTTTCATCCTTGCCGGTGCCGGCGATGAGTTTCGGCGATTGCGGGCCAATCGTGACCCGGCTGGCAAGGCTGGCGACAACCGCGGCGAGGCGCGTCGCATAGGGACGGCCGGCCTCGGCGTTGGCTTGCGCCCGGCGCAGCTTCGCCGCGGCGACCATCTTCATCGCCTTGGTGATCTTCTGCGTCGACTTGACCGAGCCGATCCGCATCTTGAGGGCTTTGAGCGAGGCCATCGGTTCAGGCGAACTGCTTGCCGAACGCCGAGAGCGCGTCCTTGAGCGCCGCCGAGGTCTCGTCGTCGAGCGCCTTGGTGTCGCGGATCTTGGCGAGGATTTCGGGCTTGTCCGAGCGCAGGTAGCTCAGCATTGCCGCTTCGTAGCGGGTGATATCGGCGGTCGGGACCGGGTCGACAAACCCTTGCGTGCCGGCGAAGATCGAGGCGACCTGCTCCTCGATCGGCATCGGCTGAAACTGCGCCTGCTTGAGCAGCTCGGTCAGCCGGGCGCCACGCGCGAGCAGCTTCTGGGTCGAGGCGTCGAGGTCCGAGCCAAACTGGGCGAAGGCGGCCATTTCGCGATATTGGGCAAGCTCGAGCTTGATCGACCCGGCGACCTTCTTCATCGCCTTGGTCTGCGCCGCCGAGCCAACGCGGCTGACCGAGAGCCCGACGTTGATCGCCGGACGGATGCCCTGGTAGAACAGGTCAGTCTCGAGGAAGATCTGGCCGTCGGTGATCGAGATGACGTTGGTCGGGATATAGGCCGACACATCGCCCGCCTGCGTCTCGATGATCGGCAGCGCGGTGAGCGAGCCGCCGCCATTGTCGGCGTTCATCTTGGCGGCGCGTTCGAGCAAGCGAGAGTGGAGATAGAAGACGTCGCCGGGGTAGGCCTCCCGGCCCGGCGGGCGGCGCAGCAGCAGCGACATCTGGCGATAGGCGACCGCCTGCTTCGACAGGTCGTCATAGACGATGACGGCGTGCATGCCGTTGTCGCGGAAAAATTCGCCCATCGCGCAGCCGGTGTAGGGCGCGAGATATTGCAGCGGGGCGGGCTCCGACGCGGCCGCGGCAACGACGATGGTATATTCCATCGCGCCATTTTCCTCGAGCGCGCGGACGATCTGGGCGACGGTCGAGCGCTTCTGCCCAATCGCGACGTAGATGCAGTAGAGCTTCTGGCTCTCGTCGTCGCCGGCGTTGGCCTTCTTCTGGTTGATGAAGGTGTCAAGTGCGACGGCGGTCTTGCCGGTCTGGCGATCACCAATGATCAGCTCGCGCTGGCCGCGGCCGACGGGGACGAGCGCGTCGAGCGCCTTGAGCCCGGTCTGCACCGGCTCGTGGACCGACTGGCGCGGGATGATGCCCGGCGCCTTGACCTCGACTCGGCTGCGCTGGTCGCTGACGATCGGACCCTTGCCGTCGATCGGGTTGCCGAGCGCATCGACGACGCGGCCGAGCAGGCCCTTGCCGACGGGGACGTCGACGATCGTGCCGGTGCGCTTGACGGTCGAGCCTTCCTTGATCGTCGAGTCCGACCCGAAGATCACCGCGCCGACATTGTCCGCTTCGAGGTTGAGCGCCATGCCCTGGATGCCGCCTTCGAACTCGACCATCTCGCCGGCCTGGACATTGTCGAGGCCGTGGATGCGGGCGATGCCGTCGCCGACCGACAGCACGGCGCCGACTTCGGAGACCTGCGCGTCGGCGTCGAAATTCGCGATCTGGTCGCGAATGACGCGGGAGATTTCAGCGGCGCGGATATCCATGGTGTCAGCCTTTCATCTTATCTTGTTGTGCGGCGGCGCTAGCCGCGCATCGCCTGCGCGAGG
>JBKJMA010000050.1:0-11512 GCA_046596505.1 Sphingomicrobium sp. | reverse complement strand
GAGATCGACTTCGGCCTTGGCATACGCCTTGCCGTCGTCGATCAGCCGACCGAACAATTCGCCAATCGGCGCCTCGTCCAGGTCAAGCTGTGGCTCGCCCATGTCCGCGTCGGGTTGTCCGGCGTCCTTGGGCAAAGTCAGGCCTTCGGCTTGTCGCTGTCGAGCCCAGTCTTGACCAGCCTGGCGAGAACGAATCCGACCACAGCAGCACCGGCCAGCGCAATTCCCGGGCTCTTCTTGACGAAATCGCGGGTGTCGTCGATCAATTCGTCGGGGGTCTTGGAGGCGAGGCTGTTGGCCGCGCCTTCGATCGCGCCGGCCGCCTTGCGGGCATAATCGCCATATTCGGTGCCCAGCCGGTCATCAAGCCCGGCGGCGGTATCACCGACCAGCTTCGATACGCTGGCGAGTGCTTCGGACGAACGCTCAAGGCCCTGCCCGACGAGCCCACGGGTCTTTCCCGCGGCTTGATCGGCAAGCTTGCTGCCGCTCGATTTCACTTTGTCGACCAATTGGTCGCGTTTGTTGGTTGGGGCCACGGTTGTTTGCTCCTGATAGTCACTGGTGACGGATGCGCCGGCAACGATCGAAACGGTGCCTTCGGGAAGTTGGTCATTCTGGTCGATCATCATTTCACTCCTTGTTGAGACAAAACCCCGATTCCAGTCACTTCGTTCCGGTCGCCCGTGCGGGCTGTCGGATTAGTTGCGCACCTTGCCGCGCCACGGCTAGAGCCGTCCGCGCAGCATAGCACGGAAAGCAATATATGACCGCGATCGTCGATATCCATGCCCGAACCATCCTCGACAGCCGCGGCAATCCGACGGTCGAAGTCGATGTCACGCTGGAAGATGGCTCGATGGGCCGCGCCGCAGTGCCGTCGGGCGCGTCGACCGGGGCACATGAAGCGGTTGAGCTGCGCGATGGCGACAGCAAGCGCTGGGGCGGCAAGGGTGTCGATCAGGCAGTGCGCAACGTCAATGGCGAGATTGCCGATCACATTGTCGGTTATGAAGCCGAGGACCAATCGACCATCGATGCGGTAATGATCGATTTGGACGGCAGCGCCAACAAGGGGCGGCTGGGAGCCAATGCCATCCTTGGCGTCAGCCTTGCCGCAGCGCGCGCCGCCGCCGATGCGCGGGGCTTGCCGCTGTACCGCTACGTCGGCGGAGTATCGGCCGATCTGCTGCCGGTGCCGATGATGAACATCATCAATGGCGGCGCTCATGCCGACAACGGCATCGATTTCCAGGAATTCATGATCATGCCGGTCGGGGCGGAGAGTTTCTCCGAGGCGCTGCGCTGTGGGACCGAGGTGTTCCATGCGCTGAAGGCGCGGCTGAACAAGCAGGGGCTCAACACAGCAGTCGGCGACGAGGGCGGGTTTGCGCCCAATTTGCCGAGCGCGCGCGCGGCGCTCGACGTGATTGGCGAGGCGGTTGGCGATGCCGGTTACTCGCTGGGCGATGATGTGATGATCGCGCTCGATTGCGCAGCGAGCGAATATTTCAAGGACGGCGCTTATCGGATGACTGGCGAGGGCAAGACATTGTCGCCCGATGAAAATGCCGCCTTCCTCGCCGACTTGGCGCGAGATTATCCGATCGTGTCGATCGAGGACGGCATGGGCGAGGATGACATGGCCGGGTGGAAGTCGTTGACCGGCAAGATCGGAGACCGGGTGCAACTTGTCGGCGACGATCTGTTCGTGACCAACGAGGCGCGGCTGGCGGACGGGATCCGCGACGGGATTGCCAATTCGATTTTGGTCAAGGTCAACCAGATCGGGACGCTGACCGAAACGATCGCGGCGGTGCGGCTCGCCCAGATCTCGGGGTATACCGCGGTAATGTCGCACCGTTCGGGCGAGACCGAAGATTCGACGATTGCCGATCTGGCCGTGGCGCTCGGCTGCGGGCAGATCAAGACCGGGAGTTTGGCGCGGTCGGACCGGACGGCGAAGTATAACCAGCTTTTGCGCATCGAAGAGGAGTTGGGCTCTGCGGCGCGCTACCCGGGTGTCGCGGCCTTGCGCGCTTACAAGGGGTGATTCGGGGCTCGTCCGCGCCCCAACATGGACAACATGGACACTAGCTACCCGCGATATTGAGCCCTTCCGCCGCGATGCGATCGGTGGGGGGCGGGAAACGGAGAGGGTGGTCCGGCGCATGGACCGACGCTGGCCCAATTCGGCGGCTGTAGGACAGCGAATTTGCTCGATCAGGTTCCGGTGCGCCCTAAACTGAGTCTAGCCCGCCACGATTCCAAAAAAACACGGCGAATCCCGCGCTTTGCGCTTGCCATCATGGCGTCTTTCTGATTCTTAAGGACGATGGGCGCGGCCAACAAGACGATCCGGATGATGAGGCGCGCGGCGCTGCCGGCGCTGGCGCTGATCATCGTCGGGAATTTCGCCGGTTATGCGATTGCCGGGCCGAACGGATTGCTGGCCTGGGGCGGCTATCACCGCGACTTTCTCGACCGCAAGAAAGAGCTGGTCGAGCTCGAGCAGCAGCGCGCGGTGTTAAAGCATCGCTCGCAATTGCTTGACCCGCGCAAGGCCGATCCCGACTTGGCGGACGAGCTGGTCCGCCGCGACCTCGGGCTGGTCCGCCCCGACGAAGTGGTCGTTCCGCTCAACTGACCGCGCGTCGCTCGTAGCCGCAGCGTTGGTTACACATACGTATGAACAGCCGTTACGGCATTGCCAGCCTTCCGCTCACGCTTCATAGCGCGGGCGATAATTTGATTGGAGAGGCCCGTGGCGCGACCTGCCAAGACCAAGGCTGCTGCTGCGGTAGCGGCGATCGATACCCCCAACCGCGAACGGCCAGCGCAACCTGAACGATTCAAGGCAAGCAAGGAAGAGCTGCTCGGGCTCTACAAGCAGATGCTGCTGATCCGCCGGTTCGAGGAGCGCGCCGGGCAATTGTACGGGCTGGGCCTGATCGGCGGCTTCTGCCACCTCTACATCGGCCAGGAAGCGGTCGCGGTCGGGTTGCAGTCGGCGATGCCCCTCGGCAAGGACAGCGTCATCACCGGCTACCGCGACCATGGCCACATGCTGGCCTATGGCATCGATCCCAACATCATCATGGCCGAACTCACCGGGCGCCAGGCGGGCATCTCGAAGGGCAAGGGCGGGTCGATGCACATGTTCTCGGTCGAGCATGGCTTTTACGGCGGGCACGGCATCGTCGGGGCGCAGGTGGGCCTTGGCACCGGCCTCGCCTTCAAGCACCAGTATACCGGTGACGGCGGGGTGTGCCTTGCTTACTTCGGCGATGGCGCGGCCAACCAGGGGCAGGTCTACGAAAGCTTCAACATGGCCGAACTGTGGAATCTGCCGGTGATCTACGCGATCGAGAATAATGGCTATGCCATGGGCACATCGGTAGCGCGATCGGCCAGCGAGGACCAGTTCTACAAGCGTGGCGAAAGCTTCCGCATTCCGGGCATCCAGGTCGACGGGATGGACGTCCTCGCGGTGCGCGGCGCGGCCGAGGAAGCATTGGCATGGACCCGCGCGGGCAAGGGGCCGATCATCCTCGAGCTGATGACCTACCGCTATCGCGGCCACTCGATGTCCGATCCGGCGAAGTACCGCACCCGCGAGGAGGTCCAGAGCTATCGCGAGGGGCGCGACCCGATCGAGCATGCCGCCAAGGAACTGCAAGCCATGGGGATGGCCGAGGACGAGCTCAAAGCGATCGATGCCGAGATCAAGGCGATCGTCATCGCCGCCGCCAAATATGCCGAGGAAGCCCCCGAGCCCGAGGCCGGCGAGCTTTATACCCACGTGCTGGTGGAGTCCTACTGATGGGCGTTGAATTGAAAATGCCCGCGCTGTCGCCGACGATGGAGGAGGGCACGCTGGCCAAGTGGCTGGTCAAGGAAGGCGATGCGGTCAAATCCGGGGACATCCTCGCCGAGATCGAGACCGACAAGGCGACGATGGAATTCGAGGCGGTCGACGAGGGGGTGATCGACAAGATTCTGGTGGCCGCGGGGACCGACGGGGTGAAGGTCGGCGCGTTGATCGCAACAATGGTCGGGGAGGGGGAAATTTCATCGCCCGCTCTCACAGCGCCACCCGCGCCGGTCGAACAGCCTAATTCGCAGCCGACACAAGCGACGCCCACTCCTCATCAGATGGAATCGGGCGCGCGCGACCTGGTCGCCGATGTGGCGCGGACTCATGATGCTCCTGAAGTGCCGGAGGGAACCGAACTCAAGTCGACCACTGTCCGCGATGCGCTGCGCGATGCGATGGCCGAGGAGATGCGGCGCGACGACCGGGTGTTCGTGATGGGCGAGGAAGTCGCCGAATATCAGGGCGCCTACAAGGTGACGCAAGGACTGCTGCAGGAATTCGGCAAGAAGCGCGTGATCGACACGCCGATCACCGAATATGGGTTTGCTGGCCTCGGCACCGGCGCGGCGATGGGCGGGCTGCGGCCGGTGGTCGAGTTCATGACGTTCAACTTTGCGATGCAGGCGATCGACCACATCATCAACTCGGCGGCCAAGACCAATTACATGTCGGGCGGGCAGATGCGCTGCCCGATCGTGTTCCGCGGACCCAATGGCGCGGCCGCGCGGGTCGGCGCGCAACACAGCCAGAATTACGCGCCGTGGTACGCCAGCGTGCCGGGGCTGATCGTGATCGCGCCGTATAGCGCGGCCGATGCCAAGGGGCTGCTCAAGGCGGCGATTCGCACCGCCGACCCGGTCGTGTTCCTCGAGAACGAGCTGCTTTATGGTCAGCATTTCGACGTGCCGGTGCTCGATGATTATGTCCTGCCGATCGGCAAGGCTCACGTGGCGCGCGAAGGCAAGGACGTGACTTTGGTCAGCTACTCGATCGGGGTCGCGGTGGCGCTCCAGGCGGCCGAGGAACTCAAGGCCGACGGGATCGACGCCGAGGTCATCGACCTGCGTACGCTGCGCCCGCTCGACAAGGCGGCGGTGCTGACGAGCCTCAAGAAGACCAACCGGGTGGTGGTGGTCGAGGAAGGTTGGCCGACCTGCTCGATCTCGTCCGAGATCATGGCGATCTGCATGGAGGAGGGGTTCGACGACCTCGACGCACCAGTGCTGCGCGTGACCAATGTCGACGTGCCGATGCCCTATGCCGCCAACCTCGAGAAGCTGGCGCTGCTCAAGGCGAGCGATGTCGTCGCGGCGGCGCGGAGCGTCTGTTATCGCTGAACAGGCGTTCGGGCCCGACCGGGCTTTGATGCTGCACCATTTCCCGTCCGCGCTGCGGCCGGCGATCTTGGCGCTATGGGCAATCGACGAGGTGATGTGGGCCGCCATTGCGGCGGCGAGCCAGCCGGCGCTGGCGGGGATCAAGCTGGCGTGGTGGCGCGAGGCTCTGGCCCGGCTCGACCATGACCCGGCGCCGCCCGAACCGCGGTTGCGCGCGGTGGCGGATCATATCGTGTCGCGGGGGGTAAGCGGGGCCGATGTCGCGGGGATCGAAGAGGGCTGGGCGGCGCTGCTCGACCCGGTGCCGGAGCCGGACCGGGTGATGCTTCGTGGGCAGCGGCTGTTCGCGATCGAGGCGCGGTTGCTGGGGGTCAAGGATCCGCTTCTCCTCGAGGCTGGAAGCCTGTTCGCGCTGGGCGACGCGATGCGGCGGCGGCTAGGCGATTTCGGTCCGGCGCGGCAGGCCTTGCTCGGCGATCTGCGCGGTCGGCGGGTTGGTCGCGGCGCTCGTCCGGTGACGCTGGCGGCGCGGCTGGCGGCGCGCGACCTTGCCGAACCCGAAGGCACGCCGGGGCGGGCGCTGGCACTCCTGGGGCATCGTTTTCACGGTAGGATTACGGGGGCAGATTATCCGGCGCGGCGGGAATAGGCTGCCCGTGCCGAATCTTCGATCGACGGAGGTTCACCCGCGTGACTCGATTCATGGCCGGCGGCGCAATCGCGCTGCTTCTCACCACTGGCGCCTTCCTGTTCTGGCAAGGGCATGCCGCCAGCCGCCCCAGCTTCCCAACCGCGCCCGAAGCCCGGGCAACAACGTCATCGGGAAGGCAGTTCGCCCTGCTGACCCCGGAACTGCCGGGCGTGCCCGAAGCGACGGCAAAGACGCGCGAAGAGAAACGGTTTGGGCGAGCCGACAAGGACCGGGACGGCAAGGTCACCGAGGAAGAATTGCTCGCGCCCCGGCGCAAGGCATTCGCCAAGCTTGATGTCGATCACAGTGGCCAATTGGCGTTCAACGAGTGGGCGGCGAAGACGATCACCAAGTTCGAGGGCGCTGACGACGACAGGTCGGGTTCGCTGACTGCGGCGGAATATATTCAGACGGCGCCAAAACCGAAACTGCATCCGGCTCGTTGCGGATGTTAAACCGCAAGCGGTGCACGATCAGGCAGGCTGGAGCGCGCGCTGCCCATCGATCCATGTGGCCAATGAGGCGCGCGCGCGCGTCGTGTAAGCCTTTTTGCGGTCGGCCTTGCGGCTCTTGCCCACGAGCGGGGGCATCAGGCCGAAGTTGATGTTCATCGGCTGATAGGTTTCGGCGACCGCGCCGCCGGTGAGATGGCCGAGCAAAGCGCCGAGCGCGGTTTCGAGCGGTGGCGGGGGCAGCGTCGAGCCGCGTTCTTCGGCGGCAGCGAAGCGGGCGGCGAGCAAGCCGATCGCGGCGCTTTCGACATAGCCTTCGCAGCCGGTTATCTGACCGGCGAAGCGAATATTCGGGCGGGCTTTGAGGCGAAGTTCGTGGTCGAGCAGTTCGGGCGAACGGATAAAACTGTTGCGGTGAATCCCGCCAAGTCGTGCGAACTCAGCGTTCTCAAGGCCTGGAATTGTTCGGAAAATGCGCACCTGATCGGCGTGTTTCAACTTCGTCTGGAAGCCGACGATGTTCCACAAAGTGCCGAGCGCATTGTCCTGACGCAGCTGGACGACCGCATGAGGCCAGCGCCCGGTCCTGGGATCGTCGAGCCCGACCGGCTTCATCGGCCCGAAGCGCAACGTCTCAGGCCCGCGCTCGGCCATCACCTCGATCGGCATGCAGCCTTCGAAATAAGGCGTGTCGCGTTCCCATTCCTTGAACTCGGTCTTCTCGCCGGCGTTGAGCGCGGCGATGAAGGCGTCATACTGCTCGCGGTTCATCGGGCAGTTGATGTAGTCTTTCCCGCCCTTGTCCCACCGCGCGGCCATCCAGCAAATGTCCATGTCGACGCTGTCGTGATGGACGATCGGAGCGATCGCGTCGAAAAAGGCGAGCGCGCCGGCGCCGGTCGCCCCGGCGATCGCCGAGGCGAGGCCGGGAGCGGTCAACGGGCCGGTGGCGATGATCGTGGGACCTTCGGGGAGCGCGTCGACGCGTTCGCGGACAACGGTGATGCGGGGGTGGCCCTCGATCGCGCCGGTGATCTCTGCGGCGAACTCCGCGCGATCGACCGCCAACGCCGAACCGGCGGGGACGCGGTGCTTGTCGGCGGCGCGCATCACCAGCGAACCCAGGTCACGCATTTCCTGGTGGAGCAGGCCGACCGCATTATTCTCGGCATCGTCGGAGCGGAAACTGTTCGAGCAGACCATTTCGGCAAGGCGGTCGGTCTCGTGCGCCGGGGTCGTTTCGCCGCTTCCACGCATTTCAGACAAGCGGACGGTGAGGCCGGCCTCGGCCAATTGCCATGCCGCCTCGGAGCCAGCGAGCCCGCCGCCGATGATGTGGATGTCGTGCATGTCGCTCGCAATGGCGCGGGCGAGCGCTTAAATCCACCCCATGAGGATTTTCACGATCGGCTATGAAGCGACGACGATGGGCGAATTCATTGCGGCGCTGACCAGTGCCGGGGTTCAGCGCGTGATCGACGTGCGCGCGCTGCCGCTGTCGCGGCGGCCGGGGTTTTCGAAGACGCCGCTAAGGGGCGCGCTGGCCGAGGTGGGGATCGACTATGTCCACTTGCGGGCGCTTGGCACGCCGCCGACCGGGCGCGAGGCGGCGCGCAAGGGGCGCCAGGCAGAACTTGAGGAGATTTATGCCGGGCAGCTCGAACTGCCCGAAGCGATTGCGCAAGGCGCCGAGATGGTGGCGCTGGCCGCGGGGGCGCCGAGTGCCTTGCTGTGCTTCGAGCGCGCGCCGGGCGGGTGCCATCGCTCGTTGCTGATCAAGGCGGTGGCACCCGACGCCGAGGTGATCGACCTGTTTCCCTAAATGTCGGCGGGTTCGGTCGGGGCGGTTTCGCTGACGATCAGCGCTTCGATCTCGGGGGTCGGGCGACCGCTCATTTCCTTGTTGATGGTGCAGACGACACGACGCTCCACTTCCTTGTGGAGGTGCTTGCGCAGTTCGCCGAGCAGCCGGGGCGGGGCAATGATCGCGAGGCTTTCGAAGTCATGCGCGAGGACGCGGCGGTTGAGTTCGTCGGCGGCGTCCCCGGCCCAACGGTCTTCCGCCTGCTGGTGATAGTCGGTCTGCTCGACCGCGGGGCGCCCATAACCGCCGCTTTGCGCCTGGGTGCCGGGGCCGTCGGTGCCCATATCGCTGGACTTGGCGTCCGCCCGCTCGTCATGCATCTCGGTGCGCAGGTCGATCTGGTTGGCATCGCCATGATTGCGCAGGAACAGCATCTTGCGCCCGTCCGCGACGAGCACGAGGGCGTTGTTGGGAAGCGACATGGCGGTCTCCTTGGCTGATGCAAGGAAGAACGAGGAGGAGGGGTTGCGCGTTCCCGTTATTGCGTTCCCTGACGGGGGTTCACCTTATTCGGAGCTACCCTCGGCGAGGTCCTCGCCGATCTCCGCATCGTCGGCCGGCGCCAACTCGCCATCGATCACCCCGACCTCGATCTCCGCTTCCTCGCTTTCGTCGATCTTCGCGACCGAGACGACATGCTCGCCCTTGCCGACGCGCAGGATCATCACGCCCGACGTATTGCGCCCGGCGATGCGGATGTCGCCGACCGTGGTGCGGATGACCTTCGCCTGGTCGGTGACGAGCATCAGCTGCTCGCCCGGCGTGACCGGGAAGCTGGCGACGACCCCGCCATTGCGCTCCGAGGTGACGATGTTGGTGATCCCCTGCCCACCACGGTTGGTTCGGCGATACTCATAGGTCGACGAGCGCTTGCCGAAGCCATTCTTGGTTACGGTGAGAAGGAACTGCTCCTTGTCGGCGAGCTCGGCGTAGCGCTCCTCGGCAAGCCCTTCGGCGCGATCATTGTCGCGCCATCTGGGTGAGCGGAGATAGGCCTCGCGCTCCTCCTGCGACGTGCCGACGCGGTGAAGGATCGACATCGAGATGACCTTGTCGTCGCCGAGCAGGCGGACGCCGCGGACCCCGGTCGACGAGCGCGACTGGAACTCGCGCACGTCAGTCGACAGGAAGCGGATCGCCTTGCCGTTGCGCGTCGCGAGGAGGACATCGTCTTCCTCGGTGAGGAGCGCGACCGCGATCAGCCGGTCGCCGGTGTCGCGCTGTTCCTCGCCGTCGTCGCCGTCGTCGGTGTCGGGCGTGTCGAACTTCATCGCGATCTTGCCGGCGGTGGGGATGTTGGTGAAGGCGCTCATCGGGTTGCGCCGCACCGTGCCCTTGGCGGTGCAGAACATGATGTGCAGAGCCGCCCACTCACCCTCGTCCTCGGGAAGCGGGAGCACGGTCGTGATCTTCTCGCCATCGGCCAGCGGCAGCAGGTTGATCATCGGCCGGCCGCGCGCGGCGGGGTTGCCCTCGGGCAGGCGCCACACCTTCATCCGATAAACGCGGCCCAGATTGGAGAAGAACAGCACCGGGTTGTGGGTCGAGGTGACGAACAATTCGGTAACGATGTCCTCGTCCTTGGTGTTCATCCCAGAGCGGCCTTTGCCGCCGCGCTTCTGCTCGCGGAACAGGGTCAGCGGAGTGCGCTTGATGTAGCCGGTCATGGTCACCGTCACGACCATGTCCTCGCGCTCGATCAAGTCCTCGTCGTCGAGACCGTCGAACGCGGCGGCGAGCTCGGACTTGCGCGGTGTGGAGAACTCGGCGTCGACCGCGTCAAGCTCCTCGCGCATCACGGCGTAGAGTTTCACCCGGTCGCCGAGGATGTCGAGCAGTCCGGCGATGACCTTGGCGAGTGTGGCGAGTTCGTTGCCGATCTCGTCGCGGCCGAGCGCGGTCAGGCGGTGGAGGCGAAGCTCGAGGATCGCCCTCACCTGGAATTCGCTGAGGCGGTAGGTCGAGCCCGCCGCCTGCGGTTCGACCGCTTCGACCAGCTTGATGTACGGCCGGATCTGCTCGCTGTCCCAGTCGCGGGCGATCAGCGCCTCGCGCGCGGCGGCGGGGCTGGGCGAACCGCGGATGATACGGACGACCTCGTCGAGATTGGTCACCGCGACGACCAGCCCGAGCAAGATGTGGGCGCGCTCGCGGGCCTTCAGCAGCTCATATTTCGAGCGGCGGGTGATGACCTCTTCGCGGAACTTGACGAACGCCTCGATGATGTCACGCAGTGCCAGTGTTTCGGGGCGGCCGCCGCGGATCGCGAGCATGTTGGCGGCGAACGAGGATTGCGCCGGGGTATGGCGCCACAGCTGGTTGAGGACGACCTCGGGGGTCGCGTCGCGCTTCAACTCGATGACGATGCGGACGCCGAGCCGGTTCGATTCGTCGCGGATGTCGCTGACGCCCTCGATCCGCTTTTCGCGAGCGGCTTCGGCGATCTTCTCGACCAGGCCGTTCTTGCCGACCTGGTAGGGGATTTCGGTGAGGACGATCGAGCGGCGGTCGTTGCGGCCCTCTTCGACATGGTGGCGCGAGCGCTGGAGGATCGAACCGCGGCCGGTGGTGTAAGCCGAGTGAATTCCCGCTTGGCCAAGGATGATCGCGCCGGTCGGGAAATCGGGTCCCTTGACGTGCTCCATCAGCGCTTCGGAAGTTACCGTCGGGTCGTCGAGATAGGCGCGGCAGGCGGCGATCACCTCGCCCAAGTTGTGCGGCGGGATATTGGTCGCCATGCCGACCGCGATCCCGCCCGCGCCGTTGACGAGCAGGTTGGGGAATCGCGCGGGGAGCACTTGCGGTTCGCGTTCGGACGCGTCGTAGTTCGGCGTGAAGTCGACCGTGTCCTTGTCGATGTCGCCAAGCAGGAAATTGGCGACCTTGGCGAGCCGCGCTTCGGTGTAGCGCATCGCGGCGGGCGGATCGGGGTCCATCGAGCCGAAATTGCCCTGGCCGTCGATCAGAGGCACGCGCATCGACCAGTCCTGGGTCATGCGGGCGAGCGCGTCGTAAATCGCGCTGTCGCCATGCGGGTGATATTTACCCATGACGTCACCGACGATGCGGCTCGACTTGCGATACGCCTTGCCCGCGACATAGCCCGCTTCCTGGCAGGCGTAGAGGATCCGGCGGTGGACCGGCTTCAACCCGTCGCGGACGTCGGGCAGCGCCCGCGCCACGATCACCGACATCGCATAATCGAGGTAGCTGGTCTTCATCTCGTCGACGATCGAGATGGGGAGAATATCGCTGGTGTCGGCGACCGGCGGTGTCGTGGCCAAAATGCAG
>JBKJMA010000040.1:0-3587 GCA_046596505.1 Sphingomicrobium sp. | reverse complement strand
CGTCCATCGATGCGCCTAGAAATGCGTTCGGTTGGTGAAGCCGCCATCGACCACCAGATGTGATCCGTTGCACCAGCTGGCAGCGGGCGAGGCGAGAAAGGCGATTGCGCGGGCGATTTCGTCGGGGCGTCCAAACCGGCCCTGCGGCTGTTGGCGCAAAGTCGCAGTGTAGAATTTTTCCATCGTCGCCTTGATCATCTCCCAATTGCCGCCGTCGAATTCGATCGGGCCGGGGGAAACGGTGTTGACGCGGATGCCGTCCTTGCCATGCGCCAGTGCAAGCTGCTTGCCCCAGGTGACGAGTGACGCTTTCATGGCATTATAGGCTTGCGGCCCGCCCATCGCCTCGCCGGCGGAGGTGGTCGCGATCAGCACGATCGATCCCGATTGCCGTTCGACCATGCCGGGCAGCACCGCCTCGACCGCGCGGACCGGGCCAAGGACGTCGACCTCAAACGCATTGTGCCAATATTTCTCGCTTCCGGCGCCGCCGCCAGCCGACGTGATCGGGACCAGGATGTCACAGCCATCAAGCTCGTCGATCGCCTTGGCCAGCCAGTCTTTATATTCGCCTTCCTTGCGCACATTTACCGCGCCCCCGACGACCTTGGTTTCGAAGCGCTTGAGCGCCGCCACTGCGTCTTTGACGCTGTCTTCGCCGCGCGCTGTGATTGCTACATCGCAGCCTTCGCGCGCCAGCACTTCGGCGGTGGCGAAGCCGATGCCCCGCGCCCCGCCGACGATGATTGCCTTCTTGCCCGCCAGTCCAAGGTCCACTTCGCTCTCCTATCCCCTGAGTTCATCGCCGCGCGGCAATCGCATCAGCTGCGCGCCGCCCGAAATCTGCAGGGTTTCGCCGGTTGCGAAACAATCGTCCGAGGCCAGCCACGACACCGCCGATGCCACCTGTTCGGGGCTAACCAGCGTTCCGAGCGCGCTTTCCCGAGCGTAAATTCCGGCGATCCGTTCGTCCGCCAAGAACGCTTCGGTCATTGGCGTTCGCGAAAATCCTGGCGCGACCGCATTGACGCGGATCCCGCGCGGGCCAAATTCGAGCGCGGCGATCCGTACGATCTGGTCGAGTGCCGCCTTGGCGCCGGCATAAGCGGCGAGGCCGGAGCCAGCGACTTTGGCAGTCAGCGAGGAAAACAGGATGATGCTGCCGCCCGCGCCCATCGCCGCGACGACATGCTTCATGAACAGCAAATTGCCGGTAACATGCACCGCGAATTGCGCCTCGATCGCCTCGCGCTTGATCTTTGCGATGCCACCGACATCGGTCGTGCCCGCGGCATTGACGGCCACCGCGACCGACCCGACCGCCGCCACCAGCTCAGCGATATTCTCCTCGTCGGTGACGTCGCACACATAAGCGGTCCCGCCGATCTCCTCGGCAAGTCGCTCCAGCGGCTCGCGGCGACGGCCCGCCATGGCAACGCGGTACCCGTCGCCCGCAAGCCGCCGCGCAGCGCTCTCGCCCAATCCTCCCGGACTGGATGCTCCGAGCACCAGAGCGTTGCGCGGTTCAATCATGGATCACCCTTGCGACAGTGACCGCGACGCTTCAAGAAAAAAAGCAATCCTGCTTGTTTTTTTCGTCAGCCTGCCGGGGTGATGGTCAAGCCATTGTCGATCACCAATTCGGCCCCAGTAACGAAGCGCGATTCGTCCGACGCTAGATACAGGACGAGATTCGCCACGTCTTTGGGCGCGCCGATCGCGCCGGCGGGAAGCACTCCATCTGGCACTTCCTGTTCCTCCCCCGGTCGACCCATGGCGCCTTGTACCATCGGCGTTTCAATCGATCCGGGATGCACCGAATTGCAGCGAATCCCATAGCCCTTCTGTTGGCAATGAACCGCTACCGACTTGGTTAGTGAACGAACCGCGCCTTTCGCCGCCGAATAAGCGAAGAACGGCGGATAGCCGAGGTGACTGGCGGTCGAGCACATGTTGATGATCGATCCGCCGCCGGAGCGGGCGATTAATGGAATGCTGTGCTTGCAGCCGAGGAATACGCCCTCACTCATGACTGACTGAACCTTCCGAAACTGCTCGAGCGTGGTCTCCTCGGGATCGGCGACGACAACGATCCCGGCGTTGTTGACGAGGATATTTAGCGAGCCGAAGCGTTGTTCGACTGTAGCCAGCGCGGCCTGCCAGTCTGCCTCGTTCGAAACGTCCAGCCTGATCGCGATCGCCTGATCCCCGATCTGCGCGGCCAGCGCCTCTGCTCCCGCGATGTCGATGTCGGCAATCGCGACCCTTGCGCCCTCCTCGGCGAGTAGCATGCAATCGGCCTTGCCCAGCCCCGACGCTCCCCCGGTTACCAACGCCACTTTATCCTGAACCCGGCCCATTGAGCGCTCCTTCTTGCGTCGCGGAATGAATTGCTTATGCGCCAACGCTTGCTTGACTTGTCAAAGCAAAAACAATCATGCTTGTTTTTATTTCCAACGAGGAAAACTGATTGATGGCGCTGACCGTTGCCCGCAAGTCCGTGCCGCGCAATGTGCTTCCCCGCTCGCAGCAAGCGCTGAAAAGCGCCCAGACTCGCGCCCGTCTAGTCGAGGCGACGATCCAATGCCTGATCAAGTTTGGCTACTCGAGCACAACCACGCTCAAGGTTGCCAGGGAGGCCGGCCTGTCGCGCGGCGCGATGCTCCACCATTTCGATAATGGTGACGCGCTCATGCAGGCGACCATTTCCGAGCTGATGGAGCGGCGGTTGCGCGGGTTCCGCCGGGCGGTCGAGAATCCCGCGCCCGACGTTCGCACCCTGGTGCGCACTTATTGGAAACAGTTGCTCAGCCCGACCTTCACCGCTTTCGTCGAGCTGGCCATTGCCTCGCGCACCGTCCAGCCCCTGGCGAGCATCCTTGAACCGGCCCAGGCGCAGTTCCGCGACCGATGGTACGAGCTTGCGAATCAGCTTTTCCCCGAATGGCAGCGGGATCGCCAGAGGTTCGACCTGGCGCTGGCGCTTACGCAAAACACAATTGAGGGGATGGCAATCAACCGCATGATCCACGGCTGCGACGAAGCGATGATCGACCCGGTGTTGCAGAATCTGGAGAAGCAGATCCTCGCGCTACGCCCGAAGCCAAAGCGCTAGGCCGGTCGATGCATCGCCCAGACAATGGCGCGTCGCAGGATTTCGGTGAAAATCGGATAATTCCACGCGCAGCGTTGCGGGTGCGGCCAAAATCCGGCGAGCGGCGGGAGGTCGTAATGACCGCGGCAATGACCGAGCGTGCAATACAGGATCGCCCCCGCGCCGACCTGCCGCTGGTAAAGGATCGGCACTTCCTCCTGGCACTGGCTCGAGTCAGAAAAGTCCGGACATTCGCCGTCGAACTCGGTAGCCATCAGCACTTCGATCGCGGCGGTGCGCTCGGACAAATACAGTTCGTCCACGATCGAAAAATCGCGAAGCCCTTCGGTCAGCACATGATCGTTGCGAACGATCCGGACTGGAAACGGCGCGATCGGAGGGTGGCCGAGGAAACGCGTGCCGAGCAGCGCCATGAATTGGGGTGCGTCGTCGGGCGTGGTCGCCTTCCCGTCGGCAGCGAAGCGGATAATAG
>JBKJMA010000263.1:0-11155 GCA_046596505.1 Sphingomicrobium sp. | reverse complement strand
GTGGCGGTGGCGGCAGCTATAGCGGCGGCGGCGGCGGCGGCGGTGGTTATCGCGGCGGCGGCGGTGGCGGCTTCGGCGGCGGTCCCGGCGGCGGCGGCGGGGGTTTCCGCAGCGGCGGTGGTGCTCCTGGCGGCGGCGGCGGGTTCCGCAGCGGCGGTGGCGCTGGCGCTGGTGGCGGCATGCCCCCCCAGGTCGTTGGCGAAGGCAAGGGGGTTGTCAAATTCTTCAACCCGCAGAAGGGCTTCGGCTTCGTCGTTCGCGATGACGGCGGTGAGGATGTGTTCGTACACATCTCCGCGGTCGAGCAGGCCGGCCTGACCGATCTTGCCGACGGCCAGCCGCTCGAGTTCACGCTGGTTGATCGTGGCGGGCGCATTTCTGCGACCAATCTACGGATCGACGGCGAGCCGATGGAAGTCGTTCGCACCGGTGCACCGCCAGCTCCGCGCGAAGGCGGCTTCGGCGCTGCCCCGGGTGGCGACCGCGGCGGACCGCAGCGCCAGTTGACCGGTGAGAAGGCCAGCGGCACGGTCAAGTTCTTCAACGCGATGAAGGGCTTCGGCTTTATCAGCCGCGACGACGGACAACCCGACGCATTCGTCCACATTTCGGCCGTCGAACGCGCCGGCATGCCGACGCTCAACGAAGGCGACCGGCTTGAGTTCGAGATTGAGGTCGACCGTCGCGGCAAGTACGCTGCGGTGAACATCTCGCCAGCGCAGTAATTGCTCGGGCTAATGCTATCAATTGGCCCGTCCGGAGCGATCCGGGCGGGCTTTTGATTCGCCATTTGTGGAGGAAGATGTGAAGCTCGAGCTTGCCGCCACCGACGACCTGCCCGTTCTTCATGCGTTGATCGAATCCGCATATCGCGGCGACAGCGCCCGCGTCGGTTGGAGCCACGAGGCCGACCTGCTTGACGGCCAACGTACCGACTTGGCCGAACTCGATGCCGCATTGGCCGATCCGATCCAGCACCTTCTCGTGTTGCGCGATGGCGAGCGCATCGCGGCATGCGTCTCGTTGACCGATCGCGGCCAGGGCCTCGCCTATCTCGGCTTGCTAACGGTCGACCCGCCTCGACAAGCCACCGGGCTCGGGCGGATGATGCTCGCCGCCGCCGAGGACCATGCCACCGCCGACCTTGGCGCGGAGCGAATCGAACTGACCGTCATCGCCCAGCGAGAAGAACTCGCCGCTTGGTACGGGCGCCGCGGTTACGCGCTCACCGGCGAGCGCCGCCCGTTTCCATTCGGCGACCGGCGCTTTGGGATTCCCAGGCGCGATGATCTCGAATTCGTCGTTCTCGAGAAGACGCTTTCCTAAATCACTAGATCGAAAAGCGTCTCGATGCGGCGACCAGGATTAGTGCAGCCGCTGCGCCATCGCGGCGAGGATCGTCTGGCGGTCTGACGGGCAATTGCTGTGCAGCGCCGCGTCCATATGCTCGAGCGTGCAGCGAGTCGCCTGGCGGTGACCCGGAAGCATCGCATGGTGCGCACCGAAATCGGCGAGGCCCTCCAGCGCGGCGAGACCGTGATCGGCGGCCATGACGCGAATCGCGTCCATCTTGGCGCGGATGTCGACAGGCTTGAGACGACCGACTCGGGCTTCGATCTCGGCGATACGCTCACCGATGCGCGTCCGGACCAGCTGCAGCGAATCACTAGACATGGCTTGATTCTCCGTTGTCCCGGTCCTTTTCGCCCAAATGCGTTAACGGTGAGTCAAAGCCGTGACAGTGCTGAGGCGAAAGCGCGGCCCGGGTTGACAAAAACGGGGCCGGGCATCATTGGAGCCGGGCTTGAGCGACCCAGAGCGGCCGTTCTTCCTTTTTATATCCGTGGGATTTGTCCGATGGCCAAGCCGGCAACCGTCAAGATCAAGCTCGTCAGTTCCGCCGATACGGGCTTTTTCTACGTGACCAAGAAGAACCCGCGCAACACGACCGAGAAGATGTCGTTCCGTAAGTACGACCCGGTCGTGCGCAAGCACGTCGATTTCAAGGAAGCCAAGATCAAGTGATCTGTTGAAGGCGGGTCATCCAGGGCTGGACCTGGGATCCGCTTGGGCTCCCGTATCGGGCGTCTCCGCACCCGCGGCGGCGCCCGTTTCCGATTCGGGCTCAGGCTCTTGCTGCGCGGCTTCTTCCGCCGGGGTGAGCAGCGACTCGACGGTCTGCGCGAATCTGGCGACCGAGATCGGCTTTGAAACGTAGGCCTGCGCCCCCGCGGCCCGAATCCGCTCGTCATCGCCCGGCGCCGAGTAAGCGGTCACCGCCATGATCGGCACGTCCTTAAGTTCGGGATCGCCGCGCAGCAGCCCCATCAGTTCAAGCCCGGTGATGTGCGGCAGCTGGATGTCGGTGATGACGAGATCGGGGCCGAACGCGCGCGCCGAAGCCAGCGCCTCGCGACTGTCGGTCACTGCCTCGGTTTCGTGGCCATGCGCGGCGAGCAGGTCGCAGAACAGCTTGATGTTCAGCGCATTGTCCTCGACTACCAAGATCCTGGCCAACCGTTTGTCCCGCACCATATTTCGAGGAGGCTGATAGGCGATGACGTCGCGCGCGACAAACGAAGACGCCACCGCTTTGGCGTTGCGCGCTTTGGCCGCGACGCTGAACGAACCCAAGCGGGCGGCGCGGTTTCTGGCGCTGACCGGACTCGACGCCGATCAGCTTCGTGCCCGGCTGGGTGAGCCGAGCCTGCTTCGTGCGGTCATCGCGTTCCTGGAGAGCCACGAACCCGACCTGGTGGCGGTCGCCAACGATATCGGATCGAGCCCCGTGGCGTTGATCGAGGCCGGGCGCAGCCTCTAGAAGAGATCAACGCTCAGAACGGGACATCGTCGTCGAGATCGGTGTCGAACGCCGCCGGCTGCGGACGCGACTGGGGCCGGCCCGATCCGCCGCCAAACTCGTCACCGTGACCGCCGCCACCGCCGCCGCCACCGCGCGACGCGCCGCCGCCTTCGCGTCCGTCGAGCAACACCATCGAGCTGTTGAAATTACGGAGCACGACGTCGGTCGTGTAGCGATCATTGCCCGACTGGTCCTGCCACTTGCGGGTCTCGAGTTGGCCTTCGAGATAGACCTTCGAGCCTTTCTTCAGATATTGCTCGGCGACGCGCGCCAACCCCTCGGAGAAGATCGAGACGTTGTGCCACTCGGTCTTTTCCTTGCGGTCGCCCGAGCTCTTGTCTTTCCAATTTTCCGAGGTCGCGACCGAGAAACTGACGACCTTGCCGCCATTGGCGAACGATCGCGATTCGGGGTCCTTGCCGAGGTTTCCGACGAGGATCACCTTGTTCACGCTGCCAGCCATTTTTCTCTCCAGTTCGCCTTGGACTTGGTTCTAGCCAAGCCCTGCCGCGACCGCCAGCCAGTAAGTCACGCCGGCGGCAAGATAGGCCAGCACGAACAAATAGGAGACCATGAACAGCGGCCACTTCCAGCCGTTTGTCTCGCGACGGGTGACGGCGATAGTCGAGATGCATTGCGGCGCGAACACGAACCACGCGAGGAAGGCGAGCGCGGTGGCGAGCGACCAGCGGCTGCGCATCTGCTCCGCGAGGGTTTGCGCATTTTTGGCGTCGTCGGGATTGTCGATCGCATAGACGGTGGCAATGGCGGCGACAGCGACCTCGCGCGCCGCCATCGCGGGCAAAAGCGCGAGCGCGATGTCATGGTTGAAGCCGATCGGGGCGACGACGACCTCGATCCCCGAGGCAATGTGGCCGGCGATCGAGACTTCGCTCTGCTTCTCGCCGGGGCGCGCCTGAGGATAGGAGGAGAGCGCCCACAGGATCACAGTAGTCGTGAGGATGATCGTACCCGCGCGTTTCAGGAATATCATCACGCGCTGCCACAGACCGATCGCGATATCGGCGGGGCGCGGCCATTGATATTTTGGAAGTTCCATCATGAAGCCACCGCCGCCGCCCTTCACGACGGTGCGGCGCAGGACCAGCGCGGCGAGCAGGGCACCGACCACGCCGGCAACGTAAAGGCCGAACAGAATCAGGCCTTGCAGCCCGATACCAGGGACAACATCACGGCGCGGGATGAAGGCTGCGATGATCAGCGCATAGACCGGAAGCCGCGCCGAACAGGTCATCAACGGAGCGACGAGGATGGTCGTCAGCCGGTCCTTCGGATCGTCGATCGTCCGCGTCGCCATGATTCCGGGAACTGCGCAAGCGAAGCTCGACAGCAGCGGGATGAAGGCGCGGCCCGACAGGCCGGCCCGACTCATCAGCCGGTCCATCAAGAAGGCCGCGCGGACCATGTAGCCCGAGCCTTCGAGCAACAGGATGAAGAAAAATAGTGTCAGGATCTGCGGCAGAAATACGAGCACGGCGCCGACCCCGGCGATGACCCCGTCGACGATCAGCGAGCGGAAGAGACCGGGCGGGAGCAGCGGCGCGACCCAGGCGCCAAGGTCGGCCACTGCGGCGGCGATCGCGTCGGCCGGAATCGCACTAACGCTGAACACGCTTTGGAACATGACGAACAGGATCGCCGCGAGGATCAGCGGGCCCGCAAGCGGGTGGAGCAGGATTGCGTCGAGGCTGTGATTCAACTTGCGCGCCGGAGCCTCGCGGATGATCGCGCCGAGGGCAATCGCGCGAGCGCGACGCTGGAGCTCGAAACCGTCGTGGCTAGGTCCCTTACCGGCGCGGACGAGCCGCGGGGTGTCGATGAGTTTTGCGAGTTCGGCGCGGATCTCGTCGACGCCCCGCTTGCGGACGGCGACTGTCTCGATGACCGGGACACCGAGTTCTTCTGACAGCTTCGCGGCATCAAGTTCAAGGCCGTCGCGCTTCGCGAGGTCGATCATGTTAAGCGCGATGACGGTCGGTAGGCCGAGATCGATCAGTTGCAGCGCGAAGCGGAGGTGATTGTCGAGATTCGAGGCGTCGACCACGATCAGCAGCGCGTCGGGCAGCCGCTCGCCGGCCTGCTTGCCGAGGAGCACGTCGCGCGTCACCGCTTCGTCGGGGCTGGTCGGGTCGAGCCCATAGGCGCCGGGAAGGTCGACCAGTTCGGCCGGCGCGCCGTTGGGGAGCATCATCTTGCCGACTTTGCGTTCGACCGTGACCCCCGGGTAATTGCCGACCTTCTGGCGAGCGCCGGTCAGGCTGTTGAACAGCGCGCTCTTGCCGGCGTTGGGGTTGCCGACGACCGCGATCAGCGGGGCGTGTTTCACGGACGAGTCGTCAGGCGGCGACCGGGACCACCCGCACGGCGCGCGCATGGGCGCGGCGGATGGCGACGGTCATGCGCCCGACGCGGACGGCGAGCGGATCGCGGCCGAATGGGCCGAGATGGAGCGGTTCGACCCGGACTCCTTCGTCGAAGCCGAAGTGGCGCAGGCGGCAGGCCTCCCCCTCACCAAGTGACGCCCAATCAATCGATGCGATCTCGGCGCGCGTGCCGAGCGAAAGGTCGTCAAGGCTGAGAAGGGCTTTGCTCATTTGCGAGTGATTATCATTAACTCGAGCGAAAGGGAAGCGGCGCGCCTTCAGCGTGGCGGATATCGCAACCGGCCGACGAATCGCGCCAGGCTGGGACGACGGTCGCCAGAGCCGCGCGATGACGCCTTGAGTTTTTCGAGTCGCGCGACCCCGGCGAGGCGGCGATCGAGAAAGGCAATGGTATCGGCCTGGCCTTCAGTGGCGTCGTCAAGCCAGACGAGCAGAGTTGCCGTGTAGATTGACGCGAGGATGGCACGCTTCGAATAATGGTTGAAATCAGTCGCGGTGTCGCCGGCAAGGCGCCACATGGTGTCGGCGCTGCGCCAGCCAAGCCGCGCGGCGGACGGAATATTCTGCGGCAGCGCAAGGATCGCGAGCGCTGACCGGATTGCTTCCTTCGCCGAGCTCATGAGCTCGAATCGCTTGATCAGGATCGTGCGGATCCGCTGCGAAACCCGCATCGCGGCGATCGCCTCGCCGGGAAAAGATGCGGCGAGCGCATCGTCGATCGCCTCGACATAGGCGGCGATCATCCCCGCCGGGTCCTTGGGGAAAGCGAGGCGCGCGACAGCGGGATCGACCCCGAGAGACGCCGCCGCGCTGTTGACCGCGGTCTCTCGCCAGCCATCAAACACGGCATTTTCGGCGACTGGCAGGGCGAGCTTGCGACGAAGGTCGGCGAGGGGAGTTGAGTCCATTCCGCCTAGGTGGGCTCGGCCGGCGCGGGACGCAAGCGCACGAGCAGTAACGCCACACCGATCGCCGCCGCGCCGGTCCAGTCACGCCACCCGAGTCGCTCGCCATAGACGCTCCACCCGATCGCGGCGGCGATTGCCGGCTGGGTCAGCAATGCGAGGCCGACGACGAGCGGTGACAGTTCGCCGATCGCGAACACGAGCAAGCCCTGCCCGACGACTTGCGACAGGAGGGCGAGCGCGATGAGCGGGGTCCAATTGTGAGGCATGACGCGCTCGCCCATCGCCAGCGCGGCCGGAAGGAGGCAGATCGCGCCGATACTGCTGGCGAGCACGAGCAGCGGGAGCGGTTCGACCGTCGCCCGCGCGCGCTCGACCAGGATCAGGTATACGCCGTAAAGAACGCCGGCGAGGAGCGCGAGCAAGTCGCCGCGCAGATTGGCGGCACTGAGTTCGGCGCTTTGGGCCATCAGCAGCACCGACCCGGTGGCGGCGAGGAGCAACGCGAGCGCTTGCATCGGGCTTGGCCAGCGGCGGACAAGCCACAGGCCCCACGCTGCGAACGCAAAGCTCGAGACGTTGCCGAACAGCGTCGCATTGCCGAGCTTGGTCAGCCGTATGCTGAGGTGCCACGCGGCGAGATCGGCGGCGAAGAAGAAAGCGGCGGCGGCGATCGCGATGAACAGGGTGCGACCCGGCCAGCGCAGCGGCTTGCCGGCCGCGCGGGCAAGGAGCAGTAGAAGCGGCACAGCCAATGCCACGCGCCAGAAGGCCGCCGCGACCGGCCCGGTGTCCGCAAGGCGGACCAGCCACGCGCCGAACGCAAGCGCGGCGGTGCCAGTGAGCAATGCCGCAAAGGCAAGCCGGTGCGGCGCCTTGATTAGTCGTTCATCCAATTCCGGCATTTTTCCTCCCGCACGCGCCCTTGTTGAATATCGTCGCGCAGGCAAGAGCCGGGGCTCGGGATCGACGATCAGGGCGGCCAAGGAACAGCCCGCCCCGTGACCGGTTGTCGCCAAGAGGAGATTCGTGATGCGGAAGAAATTGTTCGCGGGGGTCGGCGTGGCGGCTGGCGCGGCGCTGATCGGCGGGGCTGCGCTTTATTATCTCAGGGAGCGCGCGACCGGCGAGCCCGATTACCGCACGCTCAGGACCGATGACGACTTCGAGATTCGCGATTATCCCGCGATCACCGTCGCGGAAACGATCGTCCACGGGCCGCGCAAGCATGCGCTGAATGCGGGTTTCCGTCGGCTGGCCGATTATATCTTCGCCAAGTCGCGGCCGGGTGAATCGTTGGCCATGACCGTCCCGGTGATGCAGGATTCGGGCGATCCGATGGCGAGCGACCCGCCGCTGTTCGACGATGAAATCGAAGGTGGCTGGCGCACGCGGTTTGTCATGCCGGCGGGGCGCGAGGCGGAGGACTTACCGCTGCCGCCGGACGAGATCGAACTGGTCACGCTGCCGCCGCGCAAGGTGGCGGTAGTGTCGTTCCACGGGCGCCCCGACGACCGCGACCTGGCCGAGCAGGAGGACCGGCTGCGCGGATGGCTCGCTCGGAATGGCGAGCGGGCCGAGTCCGAGCCCGAATATGCCTTCTATAATTCGCCGATGATCCCCGGCCCGCTGCGCCGCAACGAGGTGTGGCTGGCGCTAAATTAGGCCAAGGCGAAGCGCTTCTTGAGGGCAAGCAGCGCCAGCGCCGCTTTCGCCGCGTCGCCCCCCTTGTCGCCTTGCGCGGGATCGGCGCGGGCAATTGCCTGCGCCTCGTTTTCGACCGTCAGGATGCCGTTGCCGACCGCGACGCCATCCATCGTCAACGCCATCAGCCCGCGCGCGCTTTCGCCGGCGACGATTTCGAAATGCCAGGTTTCGCCGCGGATGACGACACCGAGTCCGACAAAGGCATCAAACCGGTCGGTTTCCGACGCGAGTGCAAACGTCCCGGGGAGCTCGAGCGCGCCGGGGACGGATACCGTTTCATGCGTATGACCCGCCGCCTCGATCGCGGCACGGGCTCCGGCGAGCAACATGTCATTGAGGTGGCCGTAAAAGCGCGCCTCGGCGATCAGCAGATGGGCCACCTCAGGCGTCCGTCGTATTGATACTGCGCTCTTCGACGATCGCGAGGCCATAGCCCGATAGGCCAACCGGGGCATGGCGCGTGTTAGTGAGGAGAACCATGTCGTGGATGCCGAGCGCGGCAAGGATCTGCGCGCCGACGCCATAATTGCGCAGTTCGTCACCGCCTTCGACGACTTTGCCCGAACGACGATCGGTGGCGCGCGACAAGCGGCCGGCGGCGGCGGCATGGAGGGTAACGATGACGCCCGAGCCTTCCTCCTCGATCATCTGCATTGCGCCTTGGAGGAGGCCCGAACGATCTCCCGTCTCGCCGAGAAGATCGGCGAACAGGTCGATTGCGTGCATTCGCACCAGCGTTGGCGACGACGGGTCGAGCGCGCCATGAACCAGCGCCAGTTGCTCGGCGCCATTGGCCTTGTCGCGGAACACCTGCGCCGACCAGGCCACGCCCCGCGCGCTGGTAAAGCGGGTCTCGGCGATCCGCTCGACCATATGGTCCTTCTTCAGGCGGTATGCGATCAGATCGCGAATCGTACCGATTTTGAGGCCATGGGTAGCCGCGAACGACATCAGATCGTCGAGGCGGGCCATCGTCCCGTCCTCGAGCATGATCTCGCAGATCACGCCCGAGGGGTTGAGCCCGGCGAGGCGGGCGACATCGACCGCCGCCTCCGTATGTCCTGCGCGAACGAGTACGCCGCCGGGCCGGGCGACAAGGGGGAATACGTGGCCGGGCGACACGAGGTCGTCCCGGCCGCGGCTCGCGTCGATCGCGACGGCGATGGTGCGCGCGCGGTCGGCGGCGGAGATACCGGTGGTGACGCCTTCGCGGGCTTCGATCGAGATGGTGAATGCAGTTTCATGGCGCGTGCCGTTCTTCGGCGCCATTGGCTCGAGTCCGAGCTGGTCGACGCGGTCCTTGGACAGGGCCAGGCAGATCAGCCCGCGGCCGTGGCGCGCCATGAAATTGACCGCGTCGGGGGTCGCCATCTGCGCCGGGATGACGAGGTCGCCCTCATTCTCCCTGTCGTCGTCGTCGACGAGGATGAACATTCGCCCGTTGCGGGCTTCGTCGATGATCGCTTCGGGACCGACGAGGACATCGGCGGTGCCGCGCTCAATCAGCTTCTCCAGCCGGCCGAGCGTGTCGGCGGTCGGGTTCCAGTCAGCTGCGCCGAGCTTTCGCAGGGAATTAGGGTGAAGGCCGGCGGCGCGGGCGAGCCCGGCACGGGTTACTTCGCCAGTCTCGATGATGGCGGACAGGCGTTCGATAAGATTAATGGACATAACGTAGTTATATCACATTAAAATGTGTATTAAAAGCCATTGCATCACACTGTAGTGATCATTCTCTTCAGATAGCGGGCGAGTACGTCTATTTCGACGTTAAGCTCACGTCCTGCGGCAATACCGCCAAGCGTTGTATGGTCGGCGGTGTGGGGAATGAGGTTCACGGTAAATCGAGTTGCGTCGGCGCGGTCCTCTATCGTGTTCACGGTCAGCGATGCGCCGTCGAGCGTGACAGAGCCCTTGGCGGCGATCATCGGGCCGAGGTCGCGCGGGACATCGATCGCGACGCGGAGCGAGCCGCCATCCTCGACGACCTCGGCAACGGAGGCAACGGCGTCGACGTGTCCGGTAACAAGGTGCCCGCCAAGCTCATCGCCAAGGCGAAGAGCTCGCTCGAGGTTGAGCCTCGCTTCTTGCTGCCACAGCCCCTTCGCGGTGCATGATACCGTTTCGGCGGACACGTCGACCGCGAACCAGTCGTCACCCTTGTCGACCACGGTCAGGCAGGTGCCCGAGCAGGCGATCGAGGCGCCCAAGTCGACGTTGGCGAGGTCATAATCGCAAGCAATGGTCAGCCGCAGGTCGCCCCGCTGCTCGGCCGAGCGGACGGTACCGATCGAGGTGATGATTCCGGTGAACATGCAAACTCCCTAGCGGACGCGCTCGTAAGCTTCGAGCCGGTCGATGCCAAGAGTCACCCCGCCCGTGCTGCGCCAGCGTCCGTGGGCATCGGCGATCGCGTCGAGCCCGATGTAGCCGAACGACGATTTCCCCTCACCGACTAGGATTGGGGCACGGTAGACGAGAATGCGGTCGACGAGGTCGGCGGCAAGGAAAGCGGTGGCAGTCGCCGATCCGCCCTCGATCAGCAGGTCATTGACGTCATGAAGGCCAAACACATCCTGCGGAGAATGCAGGATTTCCCAGCCCTCGACCGCGTCGCCCCGGGTCAGCAGCGCTCGGCGCGGGGACCAGTCCTCGAGCCCGGGCAGGCGGACATCGAGCCGCGGCTGGTCGGCGAGATAAGTGCCGCGGCCGACGAGGATCATGTCGGCATGGGCGCGTTCGAGATGGACGTTGGCACGCGCATCCTCGCCCGTGATCCACTTCGATTCGCCCGACGGGAGCGCGATCTTGCCGTCGATCGATAGCGCCAGCTTGAGCGTGATGCGCGGGCGGCCGAGCGAGAGGCGGGTGAGATAACCCGACAACGAGTATGCGGCCTCGGCGGCCAGCGGGCCGACACTAACCTCGACTCCCGCGGTACGCAGGGCATCGACGCCTTCTCCCGCGGTGCGCGGATCGGGATCTTCAATCGCGGCGACGACGCGCACGACGCCGTGCTCGGCGATCAGAGCGGCGCAGGTTGGGCCGCGTTCACTGCGGTGCGCGCACGGCTCGAGGCTGGTATAGAGAGTCCCTTGCCGTGCCCGCTCACCGGCTTCGGCCAGCGCGACCGCCTCGGCGTGCGGTCGGCCACCCGGCGCCGTTGCGCCCCGGCCGACGACCTCGCCATCACGAACGATGACGCAGCCGACATTGGGGTTTGGCGCGATCCGCCCTCGCGCGCGCTCGCCCAGCGCGATGGCCTCCGCCATCCAGCG
>JBKJMA010000193.1:0-3689 GCA_046596505.1 Sphingomicrobium sp. | reverse complement strand
GGATACCGTCCCCATTGACCGGCAGGACGCGCGACGTAACCGCTGTGCGCGAACGCTCGTTCTGGAAGAACAGGCCGAAGCGGACGGTGTGACTCTTGCCGATCTTGCTCGATCCGTCGGCCTGCACCCCGGTGGCAAGGCTCGACAGCTTGGCGGCATCGGCAAAGCCGTTGAAGATGATGTCGCCGTCGTTGGGATCGGGGGTGAAGCGTGTCTGCGAATAGCGCACGAACGGCGCCACCTGGAAATTCAGATTCTCGCCGGCATATTGAAAGGCGAGCACGCCATAGTGCGTGACCTCGCGCTGGTTCAGGTCGAGCTTCGCGCTGTCGAAATCGGACACGCCATTGACCGTGAACGCAGGCGACTGACCTGGCACGTTGGGGATCTGAAACCGGCCGATCGAAGTGCCGCCGAATGCCGAGATGCGGCTGCTGTCGGAAAGTATGTCCGACAGATAGACGAAGCCCCGGTACTGCTTGGTCCGGTCGTGGATCGCGTTATTGCTCGCGGTCGGGTTCTCGACCCCGATGTCGTTCTGAAGGTAGGAACCGCTGGCGAAATAGTTGAAGTGGCCTTCGGAGCCATGGATGCTCGCGCTGGGCTCGATCGTGCCGCGGCTGCCGCCATAGGCGCCGATTTCGCCGCCGTTGGCGAACGCCCCCGACTGCGTCTTGACATTGATCACGCCCGAGGTGCGATAGCCATATTGCGCGGGCAGCGTGCCGGTGAGCAGGTCGATCGAGCTGGCGATGCGCTGGTCGAAGGTCGCCCCGAAGCCCGAGATGCTTTCAGGCACGATGATCCCGTTAAGACGATACTGGAGATTGCCGTGCTCGTTGCGGACGTGGATCGCGCCATAACTGTCCTGGGTCACGCCGGGCGCCTGAAGCAAGGTCGCGGCGAGGCTGACGTTGGCGCCGCCGGGCTGCTTGTCGAGCGTCGCGCGGCTGAACGAATAGTCGCTTGCTCCCAACGCCGGCGCGATCGAATCGCGTGCGATGTCGAGCCGCCGCCCGGTCACGACGATCTCGCCCGTGCCGCCAGTCGGGGACGGCGTCGCGGATGCGGCCGCGGAAACGGGCACAACCTCGCCAGTGTCTCGCGAATTGCCCACCGGCGGCGCAAGGTCGGCGGCAATCGCGGGCGTGGCGGGAAGCAGGGCAACGGCCAGCGCGGCGCAGGACAACAGGGTCGAACGGGTCATGGAACCGGGAAACTCGGGTTAAGCGCCGTGGCGGCAGCAGGAACGGGCGTGACGGAGCGATATGCTCAGTGGCGAGCCCTGTAACAACATATCATTGCGTCCCGCTACCCATCCCAAGCTGAACCGCCGCTGACATTCGACGAACGGGGGAGATCAGCCGTGATGCGCCCGTCTACCGGCAGTATTGCAGGCATTGCATTCGCCACGACCCCGGACGCACAACCGCAAGTCGCGCAACCGGAGCAATAGCCGATGTCCCAGACCGATGATCAATCCGCTGCCACGCATCATGGCGGCCATGTCGCCCACCCGCAGCTTGCGCGTCACAAGGCGCATGGGGTGCACACGACGATGGCCGAGCTCAACGGCTTCAACGGCCGGCTGGCGCTCACCATCACCAATGGCGTGGGCACGATGTGGTGCGCCTATGCCTTCACCGGGTTGGCGCTGATCAGCCTGCCGACGGCGATCGCGAGCGGGATCGGCCCGCTCATCTCGTGGATCGCGCAGACGTTCCTGCAGCTGGTGCTGCTGTCGATCATCATGGTCGGGCAGAAGGTTGGCGCGGCGGCGTCGGACAAGCAGGCGCTGCAGACCTACAAGGACGCCGAGGCGCTGCTCGAGATCAGCGACAATGTCCATCGGCTGATCAAGCTCAACAACCAGATGACCGAGGAGATTCAGCGGTCGCTGGGGGTGTCGAAGAAGGGTTAGGGGCTGCTTGGCACACTAGCTCGCTGGCGCCGCCTCCCACCATGAACGGCTTGCTGGCGGTTCCCCCACCCCGGCTCAGCGGGGAGAGACAGCGGATTACTTCGGCCGCTGGATTCTGCCGTCCCCTGACGGGATGATCGAGGGGCGCTTCTTACAGAAGCCCCATCCTGCGGAAACTCGCGCATTCGTCGCCGGCGAAGAGGAGGTGGTCGACCAGCGTCAGGCCGATCGCATCGCCCGCGGTCGCCAGGCGGCGGGTGGCGGTGCGGTCGGCGGCGCTCGGGGTAGGGTCGCCGCTGGGGTGGTTGTGCGCCACGATCAGGCCGGCACAGCCGCGCCGCGCGCCTTCGAGCAGGATCGAGCGCAGCGGCCAGTCGATCCCCGCCGCATCGCCATCATGGCGCGCCAAGTGCAGGCATCGCGCCGATGCGTCGAGGTAGGCGACGAACAGGCGCTCGCGGGCTGGATCGGTGCGGCTGAAGTGGCTCGCGAAGTAGCCCCGCGCCGCGTCGAACCCGGCCAGCGAGGGCTGCTCGGCGGATCGGCTCCAGGGGGTGATCCGCGACAGGAACATCGTGCAAAGCTACGCTGCGGCGATGTCCTTTGCGACGCAATGAGGGTTCAAAACGGGGCAAAGCGGGGTAGATCGCGTCCGAAATGGATTACACAAAATCGCGCCGATTCAAGCAGTCGCGGCGTCCTCCAGCACCATCGGTCGCACGACCGGGATCGCGAACGCCCACCACACCCCACCGAGCAGCGACACCCCACCGGCAATGTAGAAGGCGTTGAGATAGCTTCCGGTCGCGTCGACGATCAGGCCGGTCAGGATCGGCCCGACGATCCCCGAGCAGTTGCCGATGCCGTTGACGATCCCGACCCAGCTGCCCGCCGCGCGCGGGCCCGCGAACATCTGCGAAATGGCGTAGACGTTCGATCCGCACGGGCCTCCGGCGATCCCCGCGAACAGCAGCCAGAAGGCGATGTGGGCGGTGTCGCCCGCCAATCCGACGCCAAGCACCGCAATTCCCGTCAGGCTGAGTCCGGCGGCCATCATTCCCTTGCGCAGACGGCCTTCATCAACCCCTCGTGCCACCATCCGGTCGGACAACCAGCCCAGGAACAGCGCCGAGACCGCCTGGACGAGATAGACGGTGGTCAGCAGGCGGGTCATGTCGCCGACCGCGAGCCCGCGCGTCTTGACCAGGAACAGCGGCAACCAGGCGAGCAGGAAGAAGAAGGCATAGGTGTTGGCGAAATGGCCGATGCCCATCGCCCACACCGCTTTCTCGCGCGCGACGCGGCGCAACGGGACCATGTCGGGAGACGTGCCGCGCTCGCGCCAGTGGGGGCGAGACACCAACAGCCACGGCACCAGCCAGACGAAGGTCGCCAGCCCGAAGATCAGGAACACCGCCCGCCAGCCAAGATGGACCATGATCAGCCCGCCGGCAAAAATCCCCAGAGCGGGACCGAAATAGAGGGCGGAGGCGATGGTGCTGTTGGCGATGCCGCGGTGCGCGCTGGAAACCTTGGCGGCGATGATCTTCGATGCTGCGGGAAAGGCGACCCCCTCGCCGATGCCGAGCGCGAGTCGGAGCACGACGAGCGAGGCGAGCCCGCCCACGAAGCTGGTCAGCGTGGTCGCCAGCGCCCACAGCGCAAGCCCGGCAGCGACGAGGCGGTAGACGCAAAAGCGGTCGGACAGCCAGCCGACGACGAGCTGGGCGGGGGCGTAGATCCAGGCAAAGGCGGAAACCGCGATGCC
>JBKJMA010000093.1:0-2502 GCA_046596505.1 Sphingomicrobium sp. | reverse complement strand
CTACACGATGCTGCTCAAGCCGATGACGCCGCAGAACATCGTGATCGGCGGTGCATCGGGCGCGATGCCGCCGGCGCTCGGCTGGGCCGCCATGGCTGACCAGGTACCGGCCCAGGCGTGGATCCTGGTACTCATCATCTTCGTCTGGACGCCGCCGCATTTCTGGGCGTTGGCGTTGTACCGGACTGAGGACTTCCGCAAGTCGGGTCTGCCGATGCTGCCGGTCACCCACGGCGCGCGCTACACCCGGCTGCATATCCTGCTCTACACGGTCGCGCTGGTGGCCACGACGCTGTTGCCATTCGCGATGCGTATGAGCGGCTGGCCCTATTTAGTGGCGGCGCTGCTCCTCGGCGGCGAATTTCTCCGGCTGTCGTGGGCGATCTGGCGGGCGCCGACGGACGCAGAGTCCGATCGACAGGCGCGCCGCACCTTCCGCTATTCGATCCTCTATCTGTCGCTGCTCTTCGCCGCGCTCCTGGTCGACCACTACCTGGGTGTCTGAGCGATGACGCCGCGTCGACAGCCGCAATTCGGATGGCGGCCGATCGCCGCATGGTTCACGGCGCTCGCCTTCGTGGTCGGCCTCGGCGCGTGCACGCCGTCCAAACCGCAGTTCGACAGCGTCGACATCACTGGCGCGGACTACGCGAAGGATTTCCACCTGACGGATGCGTCGGGCAAGCCGCGCAGTCTCGCCGACTACCGCGGCAAGATCGTCGTGCTGTTCTTCGGATACACCCAGTGTCCGGATGTCTGCCCGACCACGATGGCGGAGCTCAAGTCGGTCATGCAGCTGCTCGGGCCCGACGCGGAGCGGGTGCAGGTCCTGTTCGTGACGCTCGATCCGCAGCGCGACACGCCGGCCCTGCTCTCTCAATACGTCCCGGCTTTCGATGCGCGTTTCGTCGGCCTGTACGGAGACGAGGCCGCCACGGCCAATGCGGCCCGTGAATTCAAGGTGTTCTACCGCAGCGTTCCGGGGCCCACGCCCACGTCGTACACGCTGGACCATACGGCGGGGAGCTTCGTCTTCGATCCCCAGGGTCGCGTTCGCCTCTACCTGCGTCAGGGGCAGCCGGCCGCGTCGGTCGCCCACGACTTGAAGCTGCTGATGTCCTGACCGGCGGTGCGGTCGACGCGATTCGCAGCCGCGCACGATGCCGGCGCAGGCGAACAGCGCCGCTCGAATAGAATCGCGGGTTTTCCTGAACGCGAGTCATCCATGGCGCTCCGCTGCGGCATCGTCGGCCTTCCGAACGTCGGCAAGTCCACACTTTTCAATGCACTGACCAAGGCCGGGATCGCTGCGGAGAACTATCCGTTCTGCACGATCGAGCCGAATACCGGGGTCGTCGAGGTCCCGGACGCCCGCCTCGACCAGCTCGCGGCAATCGTCAAGCCCGAGCGGGTGATGCCCGCGATCGTCGAATTCGTCGACATCGCAGGTCTCGTCGCCGGCGCGTCGAAGGGCGAAGGGTTGGGAAATCAGTTTCTTGCCCACATCCGCGAGACCGAGGCGATCGTCAACGTCGTCCGCTGTTTCGAGGACGCGAACGTGATCCACGTCGCCGGGAAGGTGGATCCCCTCGCGGATATCGAGGTCATCCAGACCGAGCTGGCTCTTGCCGACCTCGCGACGCTGGAGAAGGCCAACGTGCGCGTCGCCAAACAGGCGCGTGGCGGCGACAAGGAAGCCGCCAAGCTGCTGCTGGTCCTCGCCAAGGTGGAGCCGCATCTGAACCAGGCCAAGCCGGTCCGCGCGCTCGGACTGGACGCCGAGGAACAGGCCCTGTTGAAGCCGCTCTGCCTGATCACGGCCAAGCCCGCAATGTTCGTCGCGAACGTTTCCGACCGCGGCTTCGTCGACAACCCGCTGCTCGATCAGCTGACCGCGTACGCTAAATCGCAGGGCGCCCCAGTCGTCGCAATCTGTGCCGCGATCGAAGCGGAAATCGCCGAACTATCGGACGAGGACAAGGGCGTCTTCTTGGAAGACATGGGGATGACCGAACCCGGCCTGAATCGCCTGATCCAGGCGGCGTACTCGCTGCTCGGGCTACAGACCTATTTCACGGCAGGGGAGAAGGAGGTCCGTGCGTGGACGGTGCTGATCGGCGCTACGGCACCGCAGGCCGCAGGCGTGATCCACACCGACTTCGAACGCGGCTTCATCCGTGCAGAAGTGATTGGATTCAATGACTTCGTCGCCTGCAAAGGGGAGGCCGGCGCGAAGGAAAGGGGAAAGATGCGGCTGGAAGGGAAGGAGTACGGGGTGCGGGACGGGGATGTGATGCACTTTCGGTTCAATGTTTGAGTCTGGTGGCGTTCCCTATCGCCGAACTTTCTGTAACCTCCGCAAGATGTCGCCCTAAAGTTTCGTCGTGATCCGCCGATGAAACGTTGGTAGTAGCAATCCGGCAAGAAAAGCTCGCTTTGGAGAAATGCCTAGAAGGTCTGAGTAAAAACCCCACCGCGGGGGCGGTGAGGTTTCGAGTTCAT
>JBKJMA010000072.1:0-14926 GCA_046596505.1 Sphingomicrobium sp. | reverse complement strand
CCTCCGCGCCGAGCTCGGCCTCGGCCTCCATCGCGGCGAGCATGGCGGAGGCGCCGCGCTCGGCGGTGTCGCAAGCTCCGCGCATCAACGCGAACAACTCGCGCCCGGTGCCGAGCGGGAATGGCGGGGCGGTCGCGGGAGTGCGACTGGCGAGGTCGACGCCGACCGCCTCGACCACGCCCTCGTCGGCGCTGAGGCGGATAAGGTCGCCGTCGTGAACGCGCGCGAGCGGTCCGCCGCCGAGCGCTTCGGGCGAGCAGTGGATCGCGGCGGGGACCTTGCCGCTCGCCCCCGACATGCGCCCGTCGGTGAGCAACGCGACACGGAAGCCGCGGTCCTGGAGCACGCCCAGAGCCGGGGTCAGCTTGTGCAATTCGGGCATGCCGTTGATGCGCGGGCCCTGGAAGCGGACGACGACGATCACGTCGCGATCGAGCTCGCCCGCCTGGAACGCGGCAAGAACCGAACCCTGGTCGCTGAAGACCCGCGCCTCGGCCTCGATCGTCCAGCGGTCGGGATCGACCGCGCTGGTCTTGATCACCGCGCGGCCAAGGTTGCCTTGGAGCAGGCGCATGCCGCCGTCGGGCATGAACGGCGCGGCGACTGGGCGAAGCATGGTGTCATCGCTGCTGGCGCCGACACCATGCCAGGCGAGCGCATCGCCGTCGAGCGCGGGCATCGCGCCATGTTCGGCTATCGTGTCGCCGCCCGCGGTCATGACGTCGCCGTGGAGCAACCCACCGCCCAGCAGCTCGCGCGTCACATAGGCGATCCCGCCGGCGCGGTGGAAGTCGTTCACGTCGCCCGAACCGTTGGGATAGATGCGCGCGATCAGCGGGACGGCGGCGGAGAGGGCATCGAGGTCTTCCCAGTCGATGATGATCCCGGCGGCGCGGGCGATGGCGGGCAGGTGGATGGCGTGGTTGGTCGAGCCCCCGGTGGCGAGCAGCCCGACCGCGGCGTTGACGATCGCGCGCTCGTCGACGCAATGGCCGAGCGGGCGTTGCGATCCCTTGGCGAGGTTGGCGAGGCGGTGGACCGCGCGGCGGGTCAGCGCGGTGCGCAGCGGGGTGTTGGGGGCGACGAACGCCGCGCCGGGGATGTGGAGCCCCATCAGCTCCATCATCATCTGGTTCGAATTGGCGGTGCCGTAGAAAGTGCAGGTGCCGGGCGCGTGGTAGCTCGCCGCCTCGCTTGCAAGGAGTTCTTCGCGATCGACCTTGCCTTCGGCGAACAGCTGGCGGACGCGCTGTTTCTCCTTGTTGGGGATGCCGGTCGGCATCGGCCCGGAGGGGATGAGCAGCGCGGGGAGGTGGCCGAAGCGGAGTGCGCCGATCAGCAGCCCGGGGACGATCTTGTCGCAGATGCCGAGCATCGCCACCGCATCGAACATGCCATGCGACAGCGCGACCGCGGTGCCGAGGGCGATCGTGTCGCGGCTGAACAGCGACAGGTCCATCCCGTCCTGGCCTTGCGTGACCCCGTCGCACATCGCCGGGACGCCGCCGGCGACCTGCGCGGTGGCGCCGACCTCGCGCGCGAAGATCTTCATCTGCTCGGGGTAGCGGTTATAGGGTTGGTGGGCCGAGAGCATGTCATTGTAGGCGGTGACGATGCCGATGTTGGGGCCCGAGATCGCGCGGATCGCGGGCTTGTCCTCGCCCGATGCGGCAAAGCCGTGCGCGAAATTGCCGCACGACAGCCGTGGGCGGCGGATCCCGCGGTCAGCCTCGATCGCGATCAGGTCGAGATAGCGACGGCGCGACGAGGCCGAACGCTCGACGATCCGGTCGGTGACTGCGGCAATGCGCGGGTCAATCATTCCAGCTCACTCCGTTGCGCTCGGCGAGCGCGATCGCGGCGGACGGTCCCCAATTACCGGCCGCGTAGGGTTTGGGCGCCATCCCCGCCGCCGCCCATGCGGCGCGAACCCCGTCGATCCACTGCCATTGCGCCTCGACCTCATCGCGGCGGACGAACAGCGTCGGCTCGCCTTCGATGAGGTCGAGCAGCAGCCGCTCATAGGCTATGCGACGGCGCGTGTCGCTGAATGCGTCGTCGCGGCCGATGGCGAGACGAACCTCGCGCAGCTCGACCCCACCGCGGTCGAGCCCGGGGACCTTGGCCATCAGCGACAGCTCGATATTTTCGTCGGGCTGGATCGCGATCAGCAATTTGTTGGGCGATGCGGTCGCGCCGCGCGAGTGGAACATCGAGTGGGGGACGCATTTGAACTGGATGATGATTTCGGTCCGCCGGTCAGGCAGCCGCTTGCCGGTGCGGAGGTAGAATGGCACTCCCGCCCAACGCCAATTGTCGACGAAAGTTTGTAGCGCAACAAATGTTTCGGTCGTCGAAGAACGCCCCAGTTCCTCGGCATAGGGCGGGACCGGCTGGCCGCCGACCGCGCCGGCGCCATATTGGCCGATGACCACCCGGCTGGCGATGTCGGCGGCGGTGACCGCGCGCAGCGAGCGGAGCACCTTGACCTTTTCATCGCGTACGGCGGTCGCGTCGAAGCTCGCCGGCGGCTCCATCGCGACCAGCGCAAGCAGTTGCAGCATATGATTCTGGACCATGTCGCGTAGCGCGCCGGTGCCGTCGTAATAATCGCCGCGTCCCTCCAGCCCGATCTCCTCGCTGACGGTAATCTGGACGTGGTCGATCGAGGCGCTGGTCCACAACGGCTCGAACATCACGTTGGCGAATCGCAGCGCGAGGAGGTTCTGGACCGTCTCCTTGCCGAGGTAATGGTCGATGCGGAAGGTCTGCGCCTCGCTGAAGGCGGCGGCGACGGCGTCGTTGATCGCGCGGCTCGAGGCAAGGTCAGAGCCGAGCGGCTTTTCGAGCGCGAGGCGCACTTCGGGCCCGGTGAGGCCAGCGGCGGCGAGGCCGTCGATGGTTGCCTTGAACAGGGACGGCGCGGTCGAGAGGAAGATGGCGACTCCGCCCGACGTGTCGCCGACGACCTCGGCGAGGCGGTGGAAGCCGGCGGTGTCGGTCGCGTCGAGCGGGACATAATGGACCCGCTCGAGGAAGCGCGCCGCGCGGACCTGGTCGAACAGCGTCTCGGGAACATGGTCGCGGACGGCAACCAGCGCCTGCTCGCGGAACGTCGCATCATCCTGCTTGCTGCGCGCGGTGCCGATGATCCGCAGCCCCGCGGGGAGCAGCCCGTCGCAATCCAGCCCGTAGAGCGACGGCAGCAGCATCCGCGCGGCAAGGTCGCCGGTTGCGCCGAACAGGATCAGGGTGGAAACCGTATCGCTCATACTCGTCTTCTGCCTCTCAGGCGTTCGCCGACAGCCGCGCCAGCGCTTCGCGGTGCGGCGGATAATTGCTCGCGCACCCCGTAACGAATTTGTCGACGCGGTCCATGTCTACCTGTGCGGCCGTGCCACTCGCGAGCTGGAGTGTGGCGGGATAATTGCCGTAACCGCCGAGCAAGCAGTGCCAGCTGATCGCGGTATAAATGTCGTCGATCCCCTGACGCGCGACTTCCTCCTCGACGTTTGCACCGGTGAACCAGGCGCTGAACAGCCCCTTGAGGCTGTCGGACAAATGGTCGTGGCCGGTCGCGTCGCGCCAATAGTCGGTGTCGGCACGATTGGCGGCGCGGTAGTGGCAGACGAGATAGTCGCGGATGCCTTCGTAGCGGCGGGCGATGGCGGCGTTGAACGCCTCGCGGGTCGCCGGCATGTCGGGCTCGGCGTCGATGGTGCGGATGAACCGCTCGACGGTGGCGAGGACGACGTGGAGCGCGGTCGCCTCGAGTGGCTCGACGAAGCCCTGGGCGAGGCCGATCGCGAGGCAATTGCGCACCCAGCTGCGCTCGACCCGACCGACACGCATCCTGAGGTGGCGGACTTCGCTGTCTCCGGGGAGGCCGAGGTGGGTCAGCAGTTCGGCGGCGGCGGCGCCCGGATCGATGTAGCGCGACGAATAGACATAGCCGTTGCCGGCGCGGTTGGTCAGCGGGATGTGCCACGCCCAGCCGGCCCCGAGCGCGGTCGCGCGGGTGCACACGCCGGGGCCTTCAGGCGCGATCGGGGTCGGGGTGACGACCGCGCTGTCGTTGAACAGGTTGACGGCGAAGGGCAGGTGCGGTTCGCGAAGCGCGCCTTCGATGATCACCGCGCGAAAGCCGCTGGCGTCGACGAACAGGTCTGCGCCGAAGCGGCGGCCATCGTCGGCGACGAGCGCCTCGACGTTGCCTTGGGCGGTCAGCGCGACCGCGGCGATTGTCGCGTCGAGGTTGGTCACGCCGCGGCTAATCGCGACCTCGCGCAGGTAAGCGCCGACGAGGTGCGCGTCGAAATGATAGCCGTAGCTGGTGAAAAAAGGGAAATTCGCCGGGGTCAGCGGTGCGAGGTCATCGCGGGCGAGCAAGGCGGGAACGTAAAAGCGATCGGGGTGCGCGACGACGTCATGTCCGTTGCGGCGGGCGTATGCATTGAAGATGAACTGCGGGGTGGTGTGGCCATCGAGCTCGGTCGGGAACGGGTGGAAATAGCGCTCGAACCCGGGGCGGTCGGACCAGCCTTCGAACGCGATCCCGGTCTTGTAGGTGGCATTGCAGCGCGGCATCCATTCAGCCTCGGCGATCCCGAGATCGTCGAAGAAGGCCTTGAGCTGCGGGGTCGATCCCTCCCCTACCCCGATGATGCCGATGTCGCTCGATTCGATCAGCGTGACCTTGGTCCCGTTCGGCCCCCAATGATGCTGGAACAGGCAAGCCGCCATCCACCCGGCGGTTCCGCCGCCAAGGATGGTGATGCTCGCCGGCCGCTTCATCGACGGCGCTTCATCTTCCCAGCGAGACGAACCGCACCGCCGCGCCCCCGCCCGGCGCGATGCGCAGCGCGAGGCGGTCGGCGGCGGTCACCCGGCGCTGCTCGATAACGATGCTGCGCGGGTTGGTGCGATAGTCGGCGGTGTCGCCGTCGCGGTAGATTTCGGCGCGCCAGCGGCCTTTGCCGAGGAAGCTCAGCGGCACGTCGAACCGCCGCTCAGCCTCGTCGCCGACCGCGCCGACGAACCATTCGTTCTTGCCGCGGGTCTTGCGCGCGATGACCGCCAGATCTCCGACCTCGCCCGCCAGCACTCTGGTATCGTCCCAGTCGACCGCGACATCCTTGATGAACTGCAGCGGCCCCGGATTGGCGGCGTAATTTTCGGGCAGATCGGCGGCCATCTGGATCGGCGAATAGATCACGATGTAGAGCGCGAGTTGCTTGGCTAGCGTCGACAGGATCGGCGTATTGCCGCGCCCCATCAGGCTCAGCACGCCCGGGGTGAAATCCATCGGCCCGCCGAGCATCCGCGTGAACACCAGGTTCGCCTCATGCTCGGGCGGATTCTTGGGCACCCCCCACGCATTATATTCCATCCCGCGCTGGCCCTCGCGGCTGACCCAGTTGGGGTAGGTCCGCCGAAGCCCGGTGTCCTTGATCGGCTCATGCGCGTCGATCGCGATGTGGCGTTTCGCCGCTTCCTCGACGACCTTCAAATGGTGCCGCACCATCACCTGGCCCTCGTGCCATTCGAAATGGATCTTGCCGTCGGCGCCCATCGCCTGGACCCCACCGGCATCGGATACATAGCCGGTCTTGATCGCGTCGACGCCGAGTTTCTGGAACATGTCGAAGCCCGCGCCCATCCGCGGCTCGTACCACGCGATATTGGCGCTGGTCTCGTTGTGGCCGATGAAGTGCACGCCCTTCTTCAGCCCATAGGCGACGACCCCCGGCAAGTCGAAATCGGGATAGGTTTCGGTGAAGCTGAAGGTGTCGCCGGTGGCGAACCAGTCGCCGTCCCAACCCGTATTCCAGCCTTCGACGAGCAGCCCGGTGAAGCCGTTGGCAGCGGCGAAGTCGATCATCTTCTTCGCATAAGCGGTGGTCGCGCCATGCTTCGCTCCCGACGACCAGCTTTGCGTGTCGAGGTGCATGCCCCACCAAATTCCGACATATTTGCGTGGGTGAACCCAGCTGACGTCGCCCAATTTGTTGGGCTCGTTGAGGTTCAATATCTCGGCATTGGCGGCATAAAGCGACGGCGCGTCGCCGGTGATCAGCATCACCCGCCACGGTGTGACGAACGGCGTATCGCGGCTGACCTTGGGGCCGATCGACGAGGGCGTCAGCACAGCCTTCAGCAACCCGCCCTCGACCTTGGCGATGTTCATCGCCGAATAGTCGACCAGCGCCGCCTCGTGGAACGCGATGTGCGTCCCGTCGGTCAGCCGGATCGTCAGAGGTGTCTGCGCAGTGCCGATGCTCGCGATCGGGGTGCGGTGGTAGAGATATTCCTCGCGGTTGCTTTCGAACGCGGTGTCCCACCACGCCTCGCCGTCGCCGACCACGCGGAACTGGGTCAGTTCCTCGGCGATATTGGCGGTGGCGAGGTTCGGCTGGCGGGGGAATTCAAAGCGGAACGCGACCGCATCGTCGAACAGCCGCGCGACGACCCGCATCCGACGATGAAGCTTGCTCGACTCCTCGAACGTCGCGGCAAGCTCGTTGTAATGGTTGCGGACGCGGCGCCACTCGCCCCACGGCTGCTCCCAGCTCTCGTCGACGGATCGCGAGGCCTGGTCGACCAGGGTGAAGTGGCGCAGCATCTGCGGCGCGTCGGTGAACAGGAAACCGAGCTGCGAATCGCCGATCAGCGGCTTGCCCGATCGGGTAACCGAGTAGTTGATGCGGCCCTCGCCGTTGGTCGTGAGCGCGAGCGCGAGTGTCCCGTCGGGCGAGGTCGCCCGAATTACCGTGTCGGCCAGCGCCGGCGCCGGCAGCAACGCGGCGAGCGCGAGGAGCAGCTTCGTAACGAACCGCATCATTCGATCTCCTCGATCACTGCTGCATAGGGGCCAAGCTCGCCCGTGCCGATGTCGCCCGTGCCCGTGATGGTCCGCCCTGCCGCACTCCACGGGGTCGGCTCGGGCGACAGGTTGAAGCTGCAGCGCAGCCGCTCATCGCCATGGTGTCGCTCGAACTGGAGCAATTGGTCGCCCGCTTCGATGACGTCCAGCGAGCCCCAGCGCAGCGCCGGCCGCTCGTTGCGCAGGTGCAAGGCCTCGCGGGTAGCGGCAAGAACCGAATGCGGATCTCCCTGCTGCCGATCGACCGTCAGCGCGCCATGCTCGGGCCCGACGGGGAGCCACGGCTGGCCGACGCTGAACCCGAAGTTCGGCGATGTCGCGCACCACGGCATCGGCGTCCGCACACCGTCGCGGCTGAGCGTCTGCGGCCAGTTGGCGATCGCCTCGGGGTCCTGCAATTGATCGAACGGCACATCGACCTGGGTCAGGCCGAGCTCCTCGCCCTGGTAAAGGATGATCGTCCCGCGCATCGCCGCGAGCAGCAGCATCTTCATCCGCGCGAAGGCCAGATGATGCTCGGGCGCGGCCCAACGCGACACCGCGCGCGGGGCGTCGTGATTCTCGAATGCCCAGCTCGGCCAACCTATCTCGGGCCCATCGGGCCACGAGGTTGCGGCCGTGGCGACGAGCGCCGGGGTAAGCCGCTCCGCATACAGAAAATCGAAGCCATAGGCGCTGTTGAGTCGATGCGAGCCGCGCGTGAATTCGTGCATCTCGCGCAGCGCGAGCTCGCCGCCGACCTCGGCCAGCGCGAACGCCCCTGGAAACTCGTTCAACTCACCGCGCAGGCGTTCGAGGAATTTGACGATGTCTGGATGCGACTGGTTGTGGAGATGGAGCTGGTAGTCGAACGGCCGGGTCCGCTTGCCGCCCGGCGGGGCGGGAGGGTTGTCGCTCAGCGCCGGGTCGTGCATCGCGAAGTTGATCGCGTCGATGCGAAACCCGTCGACGCCGCGCTCGAGCCAGAAACGCGCGACGGCGAGCAGCGCGTCCTGAACCGCCGGATGATGAACGTTGAGGTCGGGCTGCTCGGTCAGGAAATTATGGAAATAATATTGCCCGCGCCGCGCGTCCCACGTCCAGCTCGGCCCGCCGAACACCGACTGCCAGTTGTTGGGCGGCGAGCCGTCGGCCTTCGCATCGGCCCACACATACCAGTCGGCCTTGGGATTGGTCCGGTCGGCGCGGCTTGTCCCGAACCACGGATGTTCGTCCGACGTGTGCGAATAAACCTGGTCAATGATCAGCTTCAGCCCGAGATCGTGGGCGCGCGCGACCATCGCGTCGAAATCGTCGAGCGTGCCGAAGATCGGGTCGATCCCGCGGTAATCGGCGACGTCATAGCCGAAGTCGCGCTGCGGCGAGGTGAAGAAGGGCGACACCCACACGCAATCGACCCCGAGGCTCGCGACATGGTCGAGGTGGGCGGTGATCCCGGCAAGGTCGCCGATGCCGTCGCCATTGCTGTCGGCAAAGCTGCGCGGATAAATCTGGTAGATCGCCGCGCCCTTCCACCACGGCGCCTGCGGGGCGGCCGACTGGGCCGCTACTGACTGATCGACGAGCGGCTCAACGTGCGACATGGCAAACTGCATAACTCAAGGGTTCGAGGGTGACGTGAACGCTGCCCGGGGCCCCGGCGACCGCGGGGCAGGCGCCGATCGCGGCGGTGAAGCTGGTCGAGCGGGTCTCGACGACGACATTCTGGTCGATGGCGGTGCTGGCGCTGTTGAACAGCAGCAATGTTTCATCGCCGGTGACCGGATCGAACCGCGAGACGGCGAACAGGCCGGGTTTTTTCGAGGCAAAACGGATGACTTGGAGCCCGCGGGTCAGCGCCGGCGAGGCGGTGCGCATTCGCGTGAGTTTTGAAAGCAACCGATAAAGCGGATGACCGGCATCGAAATTGTCGCGCGCGGTGGTCGCTTCTGAGCCGATCAGCCGCTCACTGTTATAGGACGCAACGCCGCTCGCGAACATGTCCTGCCGCGAGTCCTGGTCGCCGCCCGTGCCGGCGAAGCCCTGCTCGTCGCCCGAATAGATCGTCGGCACCCCGCGCAGCGTCAGCAGCATCGCATAGCCGAGCTCGACCCGCTTCAGCACCTCGGCGGCGCTCGCGGCGGGGAACGCCTTGCGCACGAAAAACCCGAACCGCCCCATGTCGTGATTGTCGAGGAAGGTCGCTTGGCGGAGCGCGCCTTCGGCACCGCCCTCGTAGAGCGGATCGGCGGCAAACAGCTTAGCGAGGAGGTCCGTCCCGGCAGAACCCGCGACCACGCCCTTCACCGCGGCGGCGAAGGGGAAGTCGAGCATCGCCGGAAGCTTTGCCTCGCGCGTGTGGACCGCGGTGTGGGCCGGATCCATGTCGGCGGTGGAAGCCTCGCCGAAGATGTGGAAATTGGGAATGCCGCGCGCCTTGGCGCGGGCGAGCATCGCCGGGGCGAACGCCGCCCAGAACTCCGCGTTCACGTGCTGTTCGGTGTCGATGCGGAAGCCGTCGATGCCGAAGCGGTCGATCCACTGACCGTAGATTTCGATCATCCCCGCGACGACCGCTGGATGCTCGGTGAACAAATCGTCGAGCCCGACGAAATCGCCTTGCTGGCTCGACTCACCCCTGAAGGTGGAATCGCCGCGGTTGTGATAATAGGCCGGGTCGTTGAGCCAGGCGGGGACTTTCACATTTCGCTCCGTCGCCGGGACGACAACAGTGTAAGCATAATCGGGATCGGTCAACCGCGCGAAATTGGCCGAGCTGCCGTCGCGCTCGCCGTTGAAGCCGGGGTTGATCGGCTTGCCCGCGATTCCGCCGCGGCGCTGGTAGGGATAGTCGGCGATGCTGCGGTACGGGCATTCGGTCTTGCCCTGGCATTCAGCGAACTGGATCACGTCGGCGGTGTGATTGGCGATGATGTCCATATAGACTTTCATCCCCCGCGCGTGCGCCGCCGCGACCAGCGCGGCGAAGTCGGCATTGGTGCCGAGATGCGGGTCGACGCGGGTGAAGTCGGTCACCCAGTAGCCGTGATAGCCCGCGCTTTCATGACCCGGCAGTCCCTGGACCGGCTTGTTGCGGAATACTGGCGCCAGCCAGATCGCAGTCGCGCCGAGCCCCTGGATATAGTCGAGCCGGCGCATCACGCCCTTGAGGTCGCCGCCGTGGAAGAATCCCTTGTCGGTCGGGTCGAATCCGGTCCGCAGCCGGTCGCCCTTCAGCCCGCCGCGATCATTGGCGCGGTCGCCATTGTCGAACCGGTCGGGGAGCAGGAAATAGATCACCTCGTCCTGCGGCAGGCGAGCTCGGAGGTCGGCGAGCGGGACGCCCAGTGGGGCGGCGGGCGGGACGGTGGGCGCGGCTGGAGCCTCGCCGCAAACCCCGATCGTCGCCACGGCGCCAAGCACAAGGCGGATGAGGTTCCGGGCGAACGGGGCACCCCGGCGTGTTGTGGAACTGGTCAATGCATTTCCTTCATGCCGGGACCGACCATCGCCGTGACGAACTCGCGGTGGGTCGGGAATGTCTGGGCCTTCGCGCGGTAACTGTTCGCGATGCTCTCCATGAACGGACCGACATCTTCGCCCGGCACATTGTCGGCCAGCGGCGACCATGACTGCGGCATGATACCCTGCCCGATCATCACCTGACCCCAGCTGTCGTCGAGGAACAGCTCGTCCTCCTCGCGCATGAACAGGCCGGCTTCGCGGAACAGCGCGATCTTTTCGGCGAGCGTGTCCGGCAGCTCGACGTGTCGGCAATGATCCCAGAACGGCTCGCCCTCGCGTTCATTGGCGACGTAATGGAGCAGGATGAAGTCGCGGATCCGCGCCCACTCGATGTCGGACAGGCGGTTGAACGTGTCGCGGCCGGACGCCACGCGCGCGCCGTCGTTCGGGAGCAGGTTGAGCAACCGGCCGAGCGCCGACTGGACGAGGTGAATGCTGGTCGACTCAAGCGGCTCCATGAACCCCGCCGCGAGCCCCAGCGCAACGCAGTTGTGCGACCAGTGTCGGGCGCGGTGACCGGTGGTGAAGCGGATCAGCCGCGGGTCGGCAAGCGGCTTGCCATCGAGGTTGGCGAGCAGCAGGTCGCTCGCCTCTTCCTGTGAGATGAACGACGAGCAGAATACATGGCCATTGCCGGTGCGGTGCTGGAGCGGGATGCGCCATTGCCATCCCGCTGGCCGAGCCATCGACTGGGTATAGGAGCGGAAGGCCGACGAGGATGCGCATGGCACGGCGAGCGCGCTGTCGCACGGCAGCCAGTGGCTCCAGTCGACGAACGGAACCTCGAGCGCGCCGCCGAGCAGCAACGACCGAAAGCCGGTGCAGTCGATGAACAGGGTCCCCGCGACGCGCCGGTCGCGGTCGAGGTGCAGCGCGGTGATGTCGCCGCTCTCGGCATCGCGCTCGACTTCGTCAATGCGCCCCTCGATGCGCGAGACGCCGCGGGCCTCGGAGTAGCGGCGAAGCATCGCGGCGAACCCGGACGCATCGAAATGATAGGCGTAGGACAGGTCGGGGATCGCCTTGGCGCTGCCGTTGCCCTTGCCCATCCGGCCGAGCCGGGCGGTCGCCACGTTGATGCTATAGTCGTCATAGTCCGCCGCGACGCCCATCTCGCGGCCGCGCAGCCAGAGCTGGCGGAACGGGATCAGCCCGACGCCGCGCCCGACCGTGCCGAAACTGTGGATGTAGGAGTGGCCCTTGCGCAGCCAGTCGACGAACTCGATGCCAAGCTTGAAGCTGCCATTGGTGTCGCGCAGGAATTCGGCCTGGTCGATACCCAGCCCGACGATCAGATTGTGGATTTGCGGAATGGTCGCTTCGCCGACGCCGACCGTGCCGATCTCGTCGGATTCAACGAGCGTGATCGACGCGCGGTTGCCGAGGAAGCGGGCGAAGGTCGCCGCCGCCATCCAGCCCGCGGTCCCGCCGCCGGCAATCACGATATCGAGGGGCGCGGATTGGGTCATCGAGCGGCCCTGCAAGAAAATGGCCCTCGCCGCAAACACGCAGCGAGAGCCATCAAAGGATCAGAACTTGTAGGTGAAGCCGGCGAGGAAGCGACGGCCGTAGGTCTGATATTTATACCAAGAGTCCGGACGGTCGACGCTGTCTATCGTCGCCTGTCGCGCATTGGTCAGATTCTGCCCCTGAAGGTAGAGTGAGAGACCGTGGAGCGACGAAGCGTTTGGAAAATCATAGCCAATCTGCGCATCGTAAATGTCCTCGGCCAAGACATATTGCGCGTCGAACGAGCCGTCAAACTTGACGAAATCACCCTTGAAGCCCGAGCGGTGACGCAGACTGCCACGCGCGCTAAAGCCATTGGCCTCATAGAATGCGGTGACGTTGGCAACGAACTTCGAGTAGCCCGGAATTTCCGTCACCATGCCGTTATAGCGTTTTACGCTGGTCTTTGTGTATCCAACCCCGCCGGTAATGCCGAAGCCCGAAAAGGCCCTGGAGAAGGTATCGAACGGCAGCGTGCCGGCCAGTTCGATCCCGTACAGCTTGCCGCCATGGGTATTGACCGGACCGTTGAAGCGACCGATCGGAGTGGTTGGTACAATGCCCGTGGGAACGGGAAAACCCGAATAATCGAAGTTGGTCGATTGTGCCTGCGCATCAATGTAGGTGTCGAGATGCTTGTAGAAGCTCTGCAGGGCGATGTAGCCCTTGGTGCCGAAATACTTCTCGATATTGAGATCGATTGCCTTGGCCTGATACGGGCGAAGAAGTGGATTGCCGCCTCCACCCTCATAGACTTGCGGGATGCGCGTCGGGTTGACGCCGAAGCCGACGTTGTTGTTGAGCTGGTCAAGCCGCGGCCGCATCATCTGCTTGGCCGCCGCAAAGCGAACCACCACATCGTTGGCAAAGCGGAAATTGAGGTTGAGGCTGGGCAGAACCATCCAGTAATCATCGGTAATCGTCGGCTTCGTGAAACCAACCGACTTGACCGCGGTGTGAATCCCCTGGACGCCAATATTGCCAGTCAGGCGGACAGTTCCGAGATCGGCTTCGATCGGCGCCATGGCATAGGGCGTCCACACTTTTTCCGACAGGTTATAGCCCTGGCTAGCGCCGCCGCCCGGGTTTGGGATGAAGTCGAGCACACCCGCTCCGACTAGCGCACGCGGATCGTACGAAAGGATCGGGCCGAGGCCACGATCGAGCGTGAATGGAGTAAGCAACAAATTGGCCGGGACAACAGCGAAGGTCGCGCCACCGGGTGGCCTCAGATAGCCTTCGTCCTGGGTAACGCTTTTCTTATGGTCGGTATAGTCGAACCCGACCTTGATCGACTTGATGAAGCCCCCACCAATATCGCGCTCAATCTCGGCGCGCGCTTCCTTGAGGTCGTCTGTGCTCTTACGAACCTTGTCGTAACCCGCCTGTTTCCCACCACCCCAACCGAATATATCGGTTAACACGAGCGCCGAGCTGGCACCGTCATAATCCGTGACAAATTCTGGACCATGGTCGGTAAAAGTGTAGGAGACCGTGGCTGTTGCAGCGGGCAGATTGCTGCCAAGGCCGGCTAAAGTCTCCAGATTATGGTCGCGACGCTTGGTGCGCGAATAGCTGATGTCGGCCAGAGCCTTCCACCCGTTGTGCCCATCCCACTGGGTATTCCAGCCGAGCGAAATCTGGTTGGTCTTGCGGTCGATTGCGTAATTCTCGATCAACGGAGTCCCGCGAAGGGTGCCCGAGGTCGCAACACGATAATCGCCGTTCTGCGTAAAGTTCGTCGTGATGAACTGGTCGTGGCCACAATTACCGCCGCAGTTGAACGGCATTTCCCAGCCGCGCTTGTCGACGTTTTCTTTGAAGGTCGAATAGAAGCCGTCGACGCTCATCGTCAGATTGTCGCTGAGCTTGGCCTGGATCGTGGCGTTGGTGCCGAGACGCTTGAGCTGGCTCGATTCATACCAGCTCTTGACGCCGTTCATCCCATAATCCTTGGGACCGCCGCCGGCATAATAATTGCCGTAACCCCAGGCATTCCAGTCCTTGGTCTGGTAGGGATCGTCCATGTAAGACGCCGAAAGCGCGACGCCGACCTTGCCGTCGGCAAACTGATCGACATAGGTGCCGTAGACGCGGAACCCCTTGTCCTTGCTTTTGGGCTGGAGCTTCTGGTCGACGTAGGCGGCGCGGCCACCAATAGCGAGAACGCGGTGGCCGACATCGAGCGGACGCAAGGTGCGCAGGTCGATGCTTCCGACCAGACCACCGGCGGTGTGATCGGCCTCGGCCGTCTTGTAAACATCGACGCCCGCGAGCACTTCCGAGGGGAACTGGTCAAACTCCACCGCGCGGCTGTCGTTCGAAGTGGTCTGCTGGCGACCGTTGAGCGTGGTCGTCGAGAAGTCGGGGCCGAAGCCGCGGATCGAGATGATGTTGGCGCGGCCGCCGTTGCGTTGCGCGGCAACCCCGGGAAGGCGGGCAATCGATTCGCCGATCGAATTGTCGGGCAGCTTGCCGATATCTTCGGCGCTGACCGATTCGACCACCTGGTCGCTGCGCTTCTTCTTGTTGACGGCAGTCTGCAGCGCGCGGCGGAAGCCGGTCACGACGATCGCATCGCCGTCGGCGTCCTCGTCGGTTGCGACCGGATCTGCGTTAGCCGAGACCGCCTCGTCGGTAGCCTCGTCGTCAGCAGGCTGCGTTGTCGCGGAAGCATCGGCCGGCGACGCATCCTGCGCCAGTGCCGGCGCGGCCCCAAGCATCATCAAGGCGATTGCCCCGTGGCTTGCCGTGGTCGCAAAAATGCTGCGCTTATAATGTGTCATTATGCCCATCCCCTCGAGCGACGCGCTCTTTGTCGCGTCCGCTTTTTAAATTCGGATGGTTCAGCTTACCTTCGCGTTTCCGAATGGGGTAGCGGCAGGCATTGCAATACATACGTATTCACCTACCCTGCCAGCACGTTAGGCCGGGGAGCGTGTCCTTCATGCAACGAGAATGTCACATTCCGCGATGACCGCGCGTCGGCCTACGTCGTTCGACACGCCCGCCAGTGCGGCGATGTCGAAC
>JBKJMA010000013.1:0-6795 GCA_046596505.1 Sphingomicrobium sp. | reverse complement strand
ATCTTGGCTATTGGTCGCGCGCCACACCGCCGAAAGGTTGGCCGGATCGTACTCGGCCCCCTCGACCGCGTCCTCATGGACCAGCCAGCTCGTCCGCAGCAGCGTCTTGTCGGCCGCGAGCGGAGTCAGCGAGAAGGTCACGACATGGTCGCAGCAGAAATGGTGCCAGCTGTTGGGTTGGGTCCAGATCGACAGGCTCGACGTCTCGGGCTGCTCGAACGGCCCGATCAATTTCTTCGAGGCGACCTTACCGTCCAACGTCTGCGACACCGCGCCATTGGTCAGCGGCAACCGCGCGATGCGATGCCACCAGCCATCGGGGAACTCGACCAGTTCATGGTCGATGCCGAGCGCCCGCCACTCGGCGCGCTTGTCCAGCATATGCGCTTCGGCTGACGCCTCGGCGTTACCGTCTTCGGGCAGGCCCTTGCCGAACCCGCTGTTGCCAAGGCACGCGATCAGTTCGGGATGGTTCGCGTCGCAATGATAGCATTCGCGATTATTCTCCATCACCAGCTTCCAGTTGGCGTCTTCGATCAGGTCGTCCTGAACCGCGACCTTGCAATGCTCGAGGTCGAACAGCTCGATCTGCGCGGCGATATCGGCCTTGACCCGATCGATCGGCGGCGGCGTGTCACTCATGCAGATGAAGATCAGCCCGCCGACGTTCTGGGTCGCGACCGGGGTCAGGTGGATCGTCGACTTGTCGAATTCAGGCCCCATGTTGCGCGCCCCGAACAGCGATCCGTCGAGGTTGTAGGTCCACTGGTGATAAGGGCAGATCAGCTTGGGCGACGACCCGCGCTGTGCCTCGCAGATGCGCGAGCCGCGATGCTGGCAGCTGTTGAAGAATGCCCGCACCGCACCGTCGCGGCCGCGAATGACGATCACCGAATTGTTCGCCATCTCGAACAGGAACCAGTCGCCCGGCTTCCTGATGTGCGCCACCGTGCAGGCATAAAGCCACACGCTCGGCAGCATAACCTGCGTGTCGAACTCGAACGCCTGCTCGCCGACGTACAGCTCCTGCGGCAGCGTGTAGCCCTTGCGATCCTGCCCGAGCAGCGCTGCGATCTGGCCGAATTTTTCGCTCATCCGCGCAGCCTTTCATTGTCCGGATCGAACGGCGAATCGGCGATGATCGTCGCCGCATGATTAGTGCCGAGGATCGAGATTTCGAAACGAGCCCCCACGTCTGCCAGCGCCGGCGGGACCATCGCGATCGCCAGCGACTTGCCCGTCCGCCAGCCATAGCCGCCCGACGTCGCTCGCCCGACCAGCTCGCCACCCTGATAAACCGCTTCGGACCCGCGGGCATCGGCGTCGGTCACTTCATCGACCTCCATCGTGACCAGCTTCCACCGGTCGCCCGCCTCGTGCGCCGCGATCAGCGCGTCGCGCCCGAAGAACGCCTCCTTCTTCGAACCGATGAAGCGGTCGAGTCCACTCTCGTATGCTGAATATTCAATCGACAGCTCGCGCGGGATCAGCTTGTAGCCCTTCTCCAGCCGCATCGAATCCATCGCCCTGATCCCGAACGGCTTCAGCCCGAATTCGGCGCCCGCCTCGAACAGTCGGTCGAAGATATAATTCTGCATCTCTATCGGATGGTGGATCTCCCACCCCAACTCGCCCACGAAATTGACCCGCAGCGCCTCGACCTGAGCAATCCCGACGCTGATCGACTTGCCCGTCAACCACGGGAAGGCGGCCGAGCCCAGGTCCGCATCGGTCAACTTGGCCAGGATGTCGCGCGACTTCGGCCCTGCCAGCACCAGCACGCCCATCGACGTCGTCAGCCGCTCGAACTCGACCGACCCGTCGCGCGGCATCGCTTTTTTGAGATAATCATGGTCGTGCCGCTCATAGGCGCCCGCCGACACCAGATAATAGCTATCGGGAGCTTCCTTGTAGACGGTGAATTCGCTGCGCACTCCGCCCCGGCTGGTCAGCAAATACGACAGCGTCACCCGCCCGACCTTCTTCGGCACCGCATTAGTCAGCAGCCCGTCGAGCCACGCCTCGGCGCCCGGTCCGGCGATGCGGCATTTGGCGAACGCCGTCATGTCGAGCAGTCCGGCATTGGCGGTGACGTTGCGGCATTCGTTGCCGACATGCTCGAAATAGTTCGACCGGCGGAACGACCATTTCTCGCGCACCGGCTCGCCGGCCACATCGGGGTGGTTGTGGTTGAGCAGCACGTCGGGCCGCGCCAGCTCGTCCTCACTCAACGCATAGCCGGCCGGAGCGAACCAGTTCGGCCGCTCCCACCCGAACACCGTCCCGAACACCGCGCCCTTGGACTTCATCCTGTCATGACAAGGCGACCGCCTCAGCCCGCGCGCGGCCTCGCGCTCCTCGTCGGGATAATGGACGGTGAAGACCTTGGCATAGGCCTCCTCATTCTTCTCGATCAGATAGCCGCGCCCGGCGTAGTCGCCAAACCGGCGCGGATCGACGCCCATCATGTCGATTGTCGGCTCGCCCTCGACGATCCAGTGCGCTAGCTGCCACCCCGCCCCGCCGGCCGCCGTCACCCCGAAGCTATGCCCTTCGTTGAGCCAGAAATTCTTGTGGCCCCACGCCGGGCCGACGATCGGGCTGCCGTCGGGGGTGTAAGCGATCGCGCCGTTATAGACGCGCTTGATCCCGACTTCGCCGAACGCCGGGACCCGCTCGATCGCCGTCATGATATAGGGCTCGAGCCGCTCCAGCGCGTCGGGGAAGAGTTCATACTCGCTGTTGGCCGACGGCCCGTCGACATAGCAGGCCGGTGCGCCGAGCTCGTACGGCCCGAGCAGCAGCCCACCGGCCTCCTCGCGCATGTACCAGCTCGAATCCGACTCGCGCAGCACCCCCATCTCGGGCAGGCCCTTGGCCCGCCGCTCCATGATCGCGGGATGCTGTTCGGTGACGATATACTGATGCTCGACCGGGATTACCGGCACGTCCAGCCCGACCATCGCCCCGGTCTGGCGAGCGAAGTTGCCGGTCGCCGAGACGACATGCTCGCAACTGATCTCGCCCATGTCGGTGGTCACCAGCCATTCGCCGTTCGGCTTGCGGCTGATCGCCGTTACCGCCGTATTGCGATAAATCTCAGCCCCGCGCTTGCGCGCGCCCTTGGCCAGCGCCTGACAGAGGTCGGCGGGCTGGATATAGCCGTCGGCCGGATGCTGGATCGCGCCGAGGATCCCGTCGGTGTTGCACAGTGGCCAGATCTCGGCGAGCTCACCCGGGGTCAGAAAATTGACCTCGACCCCGATCGTCTTCGCGACCCCGGCATAATAATGAAATTCGTCCATCCGGTCGGGCGTGCGGGCCAACCGGATGTTCGACACGTTCGAAAATCCGACGTTGAGCTCGGTTTCCGCTTCCAGCGTCGGATAAAAGCCAACCGAATATTTATGAAGCTGGCCGACCGCATAGCTCAGGTTAAACAGCGGCAGCAGCCCCGCTGCATGCCATGTCGAGCCCGACGTCAACTCCTTGCGCTCGATCAGCACTACATCCGACCAGCCCATCCGGGCGAGGTGGTAGAGCGTGCTGATCCCGACCACGCCGCCGCCAATCACGACCACCCGCGCCGATGATTTCATGGTCCGCCCTTCTGCTACTCGGTCGCCGCGGAAATGCCACAGGGCCAAGCCCCGTACCTATCGTAAGCGCCGTGGCCGAAGCCATAGAAAAATTGGATGCAATCCCCCACAAATCGAGGGCTTCGCACAACGAACGTTCAGGCCGCGTCAGATCCCCCCGCTGACCGTCTCATACCCGACGGCGGCAAGGTCTTCCGCCAATTGCGCTGCGCAGTTCTCAGCCAGCGCCTCATCCTCCGACCGAACGACGAAATTCGCCCCGACCCGGCCTCCCTTGAAGAACGGATAGCTCCCGATCGACACGCCTTCGTGCGCCTTTTCGGTCGCGCCGAGCAGGTCGGCGACCTCGCTCTCGGGCACGAACCCGCCCAGCGTCACCGATACCAGCGGCCGCCCGCCCTCGAGTGTCCCGGTCAGCGCGTCGAGCATCCCCGCCGTGATATGCGGCACCCCTGCCAGGATGAACAGCTTGCCCAGCCGGATGCCCGGCGCGCCCGACATGCGGTTGTCGATCAGCTCCGCCCCTTGCGGCACCCGCGCCATCCGCAGCCGCGCGTCGGTAATCCCCCCGCGCTTCTCGTAATATCGCTCCAAGATCGCCCGCGCCTCGGGATGGATCACCACCGGCACCCCCATCGCCGCGGCGATTGAATCGACCGTGATGTCGTCGTGCGTCGGCCCGATCCCGCCGGTCGTGAAGACATAGTCATGCGCCGCCATCATCGCCGTCACCGCGTCGCCGATCGCGGCCGGCACGTCGGCCACCACGCGCACCTCGCGCAGCCGGATACCCTGCACGTTGAGCCAGCTGGCGACCTGCGCGATGTTGCGGTCCTGCGTCCGGCCCGACAATATCTCGTCGCCGATGACGACCAGCGCCGCGGTCCAGGTTCGTCCATTCACCGTCATGCTCACCTCGACTTTGCGCTGCCCGGACCCTATCTAGTAGCGATGACCGAATATGTCAGCGTCGCCGTCGACAATCGCGCCGAATCCCGTTCGGGCGTGATCAAGCTCCACGGCCCCGAAGCGTTCGCTGCGATGCGTTCCGCCGGCCAGCTCGCTGCGACCATCCTCGACGCGCTCATCCCCCACGTCGTCCCCGGCGTCACTACCGGCGAGATCGACGATATCGTCCACCGCATGACGGTCGCCGCCGGCGGCGTCCCCGCCACGCTTGGCTATCGCGGCTTCACCAAAAGCTGTTGCACATCGATCAACCATGTCGTGTGCCACGGAATTCCCGGCGACAAGGCGCTCAAGAACGGCGACATCGTCAACATCGACGTGACCCCGATGCTCGACGGCTGGCACGGCGACACCAGCCGCATGTTCCTCGTCGGCGACGTTCCGCTCAAAGCACGCAAGCTGGTCGATGTGACCTACGAGTGCCTCATGCTCGGGCTCGATCAGGCGCGGCCCGGCAACCGCCTCGGCGATATCGCCAACGCCATCCAGGTCCATGCCGAAAAGCAGCGTTACGGCGTCGTCCGCGATTTCTGCGGGCATGGCGTCGGCCGGCTGTTCCACGACACGCCCGAAGTGATCCACGCCGGCCGCCCCGGCTCCGGTCCCGAGCTTCGTCCCGGCATGATCTTCACCGTCGAACCGATGATCAACGCCGGCAAGCCCGACTGCAAATTGCTCGACGACGGCTGGACCGCGGTGACCCGCGACCGCTCGCTGTCGGCGCAGTTCGAACATTCGATCGGCATCACCGAAACCGGTTGCGAAATCTTCACCACCAGCCCGGCGGGCTTCGACCGGCCGCCTTACTGACGGAAAAACAACGATTTTCTTCCTATTGTGCAGTGCACACAAATTCTTTGCGGTTGCGCGGCGCAAAGCTACAACAAGACCTGATAGCGACCAGAGCGGGGGCCACGCGTGAAGAAAATCGAAGCCATCATCAAACCATTCAAGCTCGACGACGTGAAGGACGCGCTTCACGAAGTCGGCGTGTCGGGCATCACTGTCTCCGAGGTGAAGGGTTTCGGTCGCCAGAAGGGTCACACCGAACTCTATCGCGGCGCCGAATATGTCGTCGATTTCCTGCCCAAGGTGAAGGTTGAAGTCGTCGTGGAGGACGGCCTCGTCGATCGTGTCATCGAAGCGATCGAGACTTCGGCCAAGACCGGCCGCATCGGCGACGGCAAGATCTTCGTCACCGCCGTCGAGCAGGCCGTCCGCATCCGCACCGGCGACCGCGGCAGCGACGCGATCTAACGCGCGATTTGCCAAAGGCGAGCGGGGGTGGACAAGCCACGCTGGCGAATCTCATCCCCCGCCCCCACATACCTTGGCATGTCCCGCCTCTCCGTCCTCGACCTCGCGCCGATCACCCAGGGTAGCGACGCCGGCACCGCGCTGCGCAACGCCCGCGACCTTGCGCGCCATGCCGAGCGGCTTGGTTATCACCGCTTCTGGATGGCCGAGCACCACTCGATGCCCGGCATCGCCAGCGCCGCGACCGCCGTCGCGCTAGGCTTCGTCGCCGAGGGCACCACCACCATCCGCATCGGCGCCGGCGGGATCATGCTCCCCAACCACTCTCCGCTACAGGTCGCCGAGCAGTTCGGAACGCTCGCCGCGCTCTACCCCGGCCGGATCGACCTTGGTCTCGGCCGCGCGCCCGGGACCGATCAGGCCGCCGCCTACGCCATGCGCCGCAACATCGCCGCCGACGTCAACCAGTTCCCGCGCGATGTCGTCGAGCTGATCCGCTACTTCGAGCCTCCGTCCGACCCGCCCGCCCGCGTCCGCGCCATCCCCGGCGAAGGTCTCGGCGTCCCCGTCTGGATCCTCGGCTCCAGCCTGTTCGGCGCGAGCCTCGCCGCCCATCTCGGCCTGCCCTACGCCTTCGCCTCGCACTTCGCGCCCGAGCAGCTCGACGAGGCGCTCCGCATCTACCGCCGCGATTTCCAGCCTTCGCAATGGCTTGACGCACCTTATGTAATGCTCGGCTTCAACGTCTTCGCAGCAGACACCGACGACGAGGCCCGCCTCCTCGCCACCTCGCTCGAACAGGCGTTCGTCGCGCTGCGTACCGGCCAGCCGGGCCAGCTCAAACCGCCGCTGCTCGGCTATGCCGACACCCTCCCGCTAGAATGGCGCTCCTCACTCGACGAGCGGCTGAGCTGTTCGGCGATCGGCTCCCCGGCCACCGTCCGCGCCGCTACCGAGGCCTTCATCGCCC